>JAQGMQ010000623.1 GCA_028292305.1 Rhodoferax sp. | reverse complement strand
TTCGAGCCCGGCAGCCTCAAATATATGCGCAGCCATGGCCTGGAGACGCGGCAGGTCCAGCTCGTCGACGGCAACGGCATCGACTTCAAGACCGGCAAGGTCCTGCTCAACAACATCACCAATTCCCGCCCGTTCGACTGGACGGTGTCGGGCGATCCGCGCCAGTACGATGCGATGCTGACCCCTGAGGGCCTTGCAGAGATCAAGACCTATGCCGACGGCATCGGCCCGTGGAAGCCGCAAGTCATGGCGCACACGATCGTTCCGTTCAAGGCCACCAATGCCGACGGCACGCCCTATACCGGCTCGCTGGCCGATGTCACCACGGTCACGCCGACCAGCCTGATCGCCGACGCGCACAAGGCCGGGCTCATCGTGCACAGCTACACCTTCCGCAACGAGTCGAAGTACCTGGCCGGCGTCTACAAGGGCGACCCGGTGGCCGAATACCTGGCGTATTTCCGCGCCGGCCTGGACGGCGTGTTCACCGACTTCGCCAACACCGGCGTGGCCGCGCGTGCCCAGTACATCAAGGAAACGGGCCACTGACCGACCGCGGACCGCCGCGCCGGCGATGCCGTGGCGGCCATCGGCGCGAGAAACATGGTGGGAATTTGTAAGACGCCTGCGGCTGCTTCAGGGGAAGGGCAGGCGTCAACCTACGATCTGACGGGGTTTCCACCTGTTTTTCTGTCTTTAAAGCGCGGCACATCATCCACAATGTGACGATCAAGGAAAGACGCCCCCATGGACCTGCAATACGAACTCAAAGCCGGCAGTTATTACCTGTACGACATGACGACGCCAGCCAGTGTCGCCACGGGTGAGCGCCGCTGCCGGCTGTGCACCGACCTGGTGGCCCTGGCCTTCGACGCCAGCACCGGGCACCTGCACCAGCACGGCAGCCCCACACGCATCAAGTCCTGGGCCATGGGCGCGCGGCGCAGGCTGCGGGCCGCGGGTGCGGTGGACATCGCCAACGACATCGTGGTGGTCTCCGGCCCGCTGCCGGTCGACGAACTCAACAAATGCATCGGCATCGACGGCTACTGCAGCCGCATGTTCAAGCGCCTGGCCAGCCTGCCACACGGCAAGCTGATGGCCGCGCCCGCTGCAGCCACGTCGGCACGCTGAAGCCCAGCGGCCCACGAGCGCAGACAAACCCAAGGCGCGCCATTCGGGCGTGCTTTTTTTTGCGCGATCTGGATCGGCGTCCGCTCCGCGCGTGCAGCGCGTGTGGCGCCAACGCCTCGCGAAGGTACCGGTAGCGGCCGGACTGTGGCGCGCACACGCGTGACGGCCGTTTCGACTCCCTATACTGCGCGCTCCGCCCGACCGCGCACGCTGCGCCCGCTAACACTTTGCCCATGACATTCATACAGCGCCTTCTCTCGATTCTGGTCATCGGTCTCTCGTCCCTGCTGGTCGCCTGTGGGCCAGGCGAAGGCACGGGCACCGGCACGGCCGACACCGCACCTGTCATCACCACCCAGCCAGCGTCGGGCGCGTCGAACGGCGACACGCCGGTGGCCCTGCGGGTCGTGGCCACCGGCGGCGGGCTCGCCTACCAATGGTTCCGCGATGACGCAACCATCGCCGGGGCCACGCAATCGACCTACAGCGCCACCGGCAGCGGGGTGTACTACGTCACCGTCACCAACACACTCGGCAAGGTCAGCAGCGACCGGGCCACGGTCACCATCTCGGTCGATCCGGTGATCCTGTTCCAGCCCCAGGCTGCCACCGTCACCTTGTCGAACAGCGCCCGTTTCGCCGTGGTGGCCTCCGGCAGTGGCCTGTCCTACCAGTGGTTCCGCGACGGCGTGGCGGTCAACAGCGCCACCGGCAGCGTGCTGCAGGCTTCGGCCCCAGGCACCTACCACGTGGTGGTGTCCAGCACGCGCACCGGCGCCCGGGCCGTCACCAGCGCCAAGGTGGCGTTGACCGTCAGCACCGTGGCGGTGGCCGCGCGCATCACCACGCAGCCGGTGGCCGTCAACGTGACGGCCGGGTCGGTCGGCGTGTTGTCGGTCACGGCCACCGGCACCGACCTCGTCTACAAGTGGTACCGCAACGGCGTGTTGCTGGCGTCCAACCTCGGTGGGGCGTTGGTCATCGACTCGGCCATCGCCACCGACGCGGGACCGTACTACGTGGTGGTCAGCAACAGCCTCGGCTTCGTGTCGAGCCAGACCGTGGCCGTCACCGTGAGCTTGGCCGGCAGCGGCAGCAACACCGGCGTGGTGGTGGCGGCAGCCAACACGTTCCTGAACACACTGACACAGGGGCAGAAAACCTTTGCCGCGTCCGCGCAGTCGGCCACCACGGTGCTGTTCGGCGACAACCTGGCCAACGCCAGAACCTGGACCAGCACGGCCGGCGACCGCCACGGCCTGCGGCTGAACAGCGACACCCTGTCGGCGACACAACTGGCCGCGGCCGATGCCTTGATCAATTCCGCACTGAGCGCGGCCGGCGCCACGCTGATGTCGGAGATCCGCCTGTCGGACGACGCCTTGTTCGGCCTCGGCGACCGCACCGGCGTGGGCTCGGGCTTTTATTCGATCGCCTTCATCGGCCAGCCGTCGGCTACCGCGCCGTGGACCTTGCAGCTCAGCGGCCACCAGCTGACCTACAACATCAGCTACAACGCCAGTCAGGTGTCGGCCACGCCGATGTTCATCGGCGCCGAGCCGCCGAACTGGACGTTCAGCAGCGGCGGCGTCTACACGGTCAACAACACCGCGGCCTCCATCGGCACGCCGCACGCGCCGATGGAAGCGCAACGGTCCGCGGTCTCGGCGCTGGCGCAAGCCCTGCAGGGTGACGCGGTGGTGGCCGCCGCGGCCAAGCTGGCCAGCACGCCGGCGGATCTGCTGATGGGCCCGGGTGCCGTCAGCGACAGCAACTACAAGACCATCGCCTACCCGAGCGGCACCAGCGGCCGGGGCGTGCTGCTGGCCAGTCTGAACGACGCGCAAAAAGCGGCGGTGAGCGCGGTCATCCAGGCCTGGGTGAAGACGCAGGCCACCGACGTGGCCGAGTCGCTGCTGGCCAGCTACCTGGGCGATGCGGCGCTGGCGGCCACCTACGTGGCCTATGGCCCCGGCTCCGGCGGCACCGCCGATTTCGGCGAATACCCGAATGCCAATGCCTTGCCGGGGAGCGCGGCGAACTCGTATCTGCGCATCGACGGGCCCCGGGTCTGGATCGAGTTCCAGGTCAGGTCCGACGGCACGGCCGCGGGCCGCGTCTTCTACCGCAGCGTGTGGCGCGACAAGCTGGCCGATTACGGCGGCCGCTATTGAGGTCGTAGCGCCCGAGGTCTTGCGGCAGCGCCGGCAACGGCTGCCGCGCCGGCCAGTCTCGGCGGGCTGGCGAGCCGGCTAGTCGACAGCCACGCGTGAGGCGTTGGCGTGTGTTGCCGGCACGGCCTTCTGCCGTTCCAGGCCAATGACGCGTTCCGCCAGGCGGTGCAGTGGGCGCTCCACCGCCAGATACCAGCCGTGGCAGACCAGCAGCATCACCGGGACCGCGCTCAGCGTGAAGGCCAGCACCCAGTAAGGCCCGCTCGGCATCAGCCGGAACTGCAGCCAGCCATAGATGCCGATCAGCAGCGGATGCAGCAGGTACAGGCTGAACGACGAGTCGCCCAGTTTAACGAGCCAGGCCGGCGCGCGCAGGGCGTGGCTGTCCAGCGTCAGCGCGATCAGCACCACGCCGAGGCCGAACAGACCGTAGCTGCCGGCGCGCAGTACTTCGACGTTGGCGAAATGGTAGGACGACGTGCCCATCAGCAAGCCGAGCAGCCCGAAAATCGCGAACACGGGGATCAGTTTCTTGCTGATGACGGGGCGGTGCTTCAGCAGTTCGGCCAGGCAGGAGCCGGCGAGGAACTCGATGCCGAAGCCGGCGAACCAGTGGCGCATCGGCTGGTGACCGGTCTCCACCATCTCGCGGTCGACCACATAACAGGCCGCGTTCACCACCAGCAATACGGCCATGGCAAACACCAGCCGCTGGTAGAACGTGCCCCAGCGCACGGCGAAAAACAGCACGGCCAGGCAGCCGTAGAAATACAGCTCGTAAGACAGCGACCAGGCGGTGCCCAGCCAGTGGTCGAACAGGCTCGGCGACAGCAGGAACAGGCTGTCCCACATCTTGGCCATGGGCGGGAAATTCTCGTTGCCGGGCAGCCACATGGTGACGACCACGGTCAGGGCCAGTGCCGGCCAGTAGCCCGAGAAGATGCGCAGCAGGCGCTTGGCCACGAACAAGCCGCCGACATGCGCGGTAGGCGCCAGCGACTGCAGGGAGCGTGCGACCACGAAGCCGCTGATGACGAAGAAGATGTCGACGCCGCAAAAGCCGTAGGTCCACAACACGGCGCTCGGCGCAATTGCCGGCGCGCCGGCGATCAACGGCCGCAGGTGGAACATCAGCACCAGCAGAGCAGCGCCACCGCGCGCCGCCTGCAGCCATTCCAGTCGGCCACTGCCCGAAGCAAGAGGTGCGGCAGGCCGCGCGGAGGAATGAAGCAGCATGTTCGATCGGATCGGTAGTGAGTTGCAGGCGGGTCGCGTGGCGGCCCGCCTCGACCGCCGGACCCGCGGTCATTTTCTCACGCTGCCAGGCAACCAACCTGCCGGGCGGCTGGGCGCTTGCGCCTAGAAGTCGACCAGGCTCAGGCCCACGCTCAACACTGTGCGCTTGCGGTTGTAGTCGATCAGGCTGTCGCCATAACCCGTGAACAGCTGGGTGTGAAAACGCAGCTGGCTCTTCTTGCTGTCGGCATTGCCGATGGCCTGCATCCACTCCAGCCGCAGCGAGCCGCGGTTGCTGTTGCTCAGCGTGTGGCGCAGGGTGGCGCTCACGGTGTGGTCCTTGTTGATGTTCCAGGCCCCGCTGAATTCGCCGCGGCCGATGTGGTCCGAGATGTCCGGGTTGTCGTCCTTGCCGTCGCTCTCATGGATGCGCTGCCAGAACTTCGCCGTGAAGCGGTAGGTGTTGTCCTTCTCGAAACCCGACTGCAGGTAGTAGCGGTTCCAGCTGCGCGACAGCGGCAGGTTCTGGCCGTTCGACTGGTGCACCAGGCCCAGGCCGGTGTAGCGCAGCTTCCAGCCGCCGGGCAGGTCGGCGCGGGTCGGGTAGATGTAGAGCACTTCGGGCTCGTGGTCGGTGCTGCGGAAAGGGCGCGACAGGTCGGGGCTGAACAGCTGCCAGTACGACTGTTGCGTGTAGCCGAACCATAACGAGTCCACGGCCGATGAATTGCCGCGGGTGAGCAGGTCGTGCGCCACCTTGGTCCGCACCGACAGCTGGATGCGCGCCTCGTTGCGGGCGTAGTCGATCGGTGTCGTCGCGCCATGGTCGACGGCGGGTGACAACGGCTGTTTGTTCACCGTGTCGGACGTCACGAACGACAGGCTGATGGGCCGGTAGCCGCGGATGTTGAAGGTGTCGCACTGGGTGGCGCGCTCGAGTTCCCAGAAACGCGACAGGTCCGAATACTCCGGGTCCTTGCAACGCAGATCGGCGTCGACGATAACACGCGTGGCCGGCAGCGTGGAGTCGGCTGGCGGTGGCGTGACGGGCTTGGCGTCGGCCAGGGCCGCGGCCGAAACCGGCGGCACCGTGCCGGCAGGCGCAGTGGCGGTGGCCGACGGCGTGGGGTTGGTGCCGGCCTTCTGCTGCTTGGCCCACAGGTCGAAGCACGCCAGGCGCGCGTCCTTGTCGCCGGCCATGGCGCTGCAGATTTCCCAGGCGCCGGTGGTGGCCGAGGCCGAGGTCTGGGCGATGGCGCCAGAGGCGGCGAACAGGCTCGCACCCATGCCCGCGCCAAACAGCGTGGCCGCCAGCAGCGGGCCGGGGCGCCGCGGTGAAGTCATTGCCAGCCGCCCTGCTTGCGCAGGCTGAAGGCGCGGGGCGCGTCGCCCGAGGTGTCGGTTGCTTTGGTCCATGTTCCCTTGATTTCTTTGCCGCACGAGGCGTCTACCACTCGGCCGATCCAGGTGGCGCTGATGCGCTGCCCGTCGGATGATTCTTCCAGCGTGAAGTCGCCGTTGTCCACGTCGCCCGACACCTGCGCGCTGGCGCCGCCGCGCTCCAGCGTGCCCGACACACTGCCGGCCAGTTCGGGGTGTTTTTGCAGCCGCACCGTGACCGGCCCGGCCTCTCCTTCCACCTTTGCAAGCCACGTGCCATACAGGTGGACCGGCAAGACGTCGGCCGGCCCGGGGCAGGCCGCGGGCTGGGTTTGGGTTTGGGCGGCGGCGCCGATGGCGATGCCGCCGATGCAGGCCGCCAGAAGCAGTCGAGCCAATCGCATGCGGGCGGCCATCACGTCAGCGCATTGCTGGCGGCCACGGCCGCCGCGGTGTCCAGCGACTTCTTGGCGAACTCGGCGCGCAGCGCACGCAGCTTCTCGCGCGGGTCTTCCTTGGTGGTGGTGGCGTCCAGCGCCATCTCCTTGATGAAGCGGCTGGGCTGCGCGGTGACCATCTCGCGGCCCTTTTTCTTCTTGCGCGTCCAGCTCACGGCCAGGCTGCGCTGGGCGCGGGTGATGCCCACGTACATCAGCCGGCGCTCTTCCTGCAGGCGCTGGGTGATGTCGTCGCTCACCACCTGTTGACGGCCTTCGTCGTCGTCGAGCTTGAACGGCAACATGCCTTCGGTCACGCCGGCCAGGATCACGTGTGGCCACTCGAGGCCCTTGGACGCGTGCAGCGTCGACAGCGTGACCACGTCGGCGTCCTTCTCGCGCTGGTTGATGGTCGACAGCAGGGCAATCGTCTGCGCCACTTCGAGCAGGCTCTTGGTTTCGCGCACGGTGGTCACGCCCGCGTCGTCGTCGGTCTGGCCACCGGCGCGCGCGGCCATCCAGTCGCAAAATTCGAGCACGTTGGTCCAGCGCGCGGCGGCCACCTTTTCGCTGTCCTCGCCGTCGTACAGGTGCTTTTCGTAGTCGATATCCTTCAGCCACTGCAGCATGAAGGCCAGCGCGTCTTCGGCGCCGATGGTGCGGCGCGCCTGGTACTCAAGGTCGGTCACGTAGCGGCCGAACTCGTGCAGGCTGTCCAGCGCCTTGCCCGGCAGCATGCTGGCCAGCGACGACGAGAACAGCGACTCGAACAGGCTCAGCTTGTAGAGCGTCGCGAATTCGCCGAGCTTGCCCAGCGTGGTGTGGCCGATGCCGCGCTTGGGCGTGGTGATGCAGCGCAGGAAGGCCGGGTCGTCGTCGTTGTTGATCCACAGCCGGAACCAGGCGCACAGGTCCTTGATCTCGGCGCGGTCGAAGAAGCCGGTGCCGCCCGACACCTTGTACGGAATCGACGCCTTGCGCAGGGCCTTCTCGAACGGCTTGGCCTGGTGGTTGGCGCGGTACAACACGGCGAAGTGGCGAAACTCCTGGTGCTGCGAATTCACGCGCAGGCCCTGGATGCGGGCCACGGCGCGTTCGGCTTCGTGTTCCTCATTGTCGGCATCGACCACGCGCACCGGCTCGCCTTCGCCGAGTTCGCTGAACAGCGTCTTGGGATAGAGCTTCGGGTTCGGCCCGATCACGTTGTTGGCCGCGCGCAGGATGGCGCTGGTGGAGCGGTAGTTCTGCTCCAGCTTGATGACTTTGAGCTGCGGAAAATCGAGCGGCAGCTTCTTCAGGTTGTCGAGCGTGGCGCCACGCCAGCCGTAGATGGACTGGTCGTCGTCGCCCACCGCGGTAAAGCGCGCGTTTTCGCCCACCAGGTACTTCAGCACCTCGTACTGCGTGGCGTTGGTGTCCTGGTATTCGTCGACCAGCACATGGCCCAGCACGCTCTGCCACTTGTTGCGTACTTCCTCGAAGTCGCGCAGCAGGCGCAGCGGCAGGCTGATCAGGTCGTCGAAATCGACACTCTGGTAGGCCGTCAGGCGCTCTTCATAACGCCCCATGACGACCGCGGTGATGCGTTCGTTGTCGTCTGCCGCCTGGGCCAGCGCGGCCTCGGCGTTCAGGCCCATGTTCTTCCACTTGCTGATCGTCCACTGCCAGGTGCGGGCCGTGGCCAGGTCGCTGCTGCCGCCGGCTTCCTTGAGGATGCCGGTCACGTCGTCGGAGTCGAGAATGCTGAACTGCGGCTTCAGGCCGAGCAGCTTGCCGTCTTCGCGCACCATGCGCACGCCCAGCGCGTGGAAGGTGCAGATCACCACGTCCTTGGCCTCGCGGCCGATGAGTGCCTTGGCCCGGTCGCGCATTTCCATCGCGGCCTTGTTGGTGAAGGTGATGGCGGCGATTTTCTTCGGCGGCATGCCGGTCTGGATCAGCCGGCCGATCTTGTGCGTGATCACCCGCGTCTTGCCCGAGCCCGCGCCCGCCAGCACCAGGCAGGGCCCGTGCAGGTAGTTCACAGCCTCTTGCTGGGCGAGATTCATTCCGGCGGACATGGCGTGGGGAGAAGCTTCAGGGGAGGCTCTGGACAAAGCGTTGGATCATACAGAGACGTGTTGTCGAGTGGTGAAATCGCACCCGAACAGGCGCATCGAAAACGACAATAGGAAAGCCGGAGAAAAGGCTGCGCGCTCTGAATTCAGGAGCGGTCTTTTGGCTTGGCAAAACCGCTCTCGGCCCAGGCCACGGCACTTGCACGGTTCAGCTTGAAGGACGGCGCCACGCGCACCTCGGTCAGCGTGTTGGCGTCGTCGTCCAGCGCCGTCAGAACGGCCGACGGGTTCTCTTCGTCGGGCTCGATGTCCAGGTTGACCGTGATGCGCCGGGTGCCGGCGGTGACGGTGATGCTCTGGTGCAGCGACGCGTGCAATTGCTGTTCGT
>JAQGMQ010000609.1 GCA_028292305.1 Rhodoferax sp. | reverse complement strand
GACATCCGGCGGGGCGGGGACGCGGTAGAGCAGCCAGGACTGGCCGTGCAGCTCCAGCAGATCGACAAGCGGCGCTGTGGTGCGCTTGTTCATGCGGCCGCCGTCCTGGCGCGGGTCCATGTAGGTGGCCAGGCCGACGTGGGTCAACACCCCCGGCTGCTGGCCGGCCATGGCGCGGCACAGGTGCGTCATCACGCCCTGCGGGAAGTTGTAGGCCTCCACGTCCTGCGCCACGATCATCTTCATGAAGGGCAGCTGCATGCCGAAGTTGCCGCCGATCACGCGGCGCACCAGGCCCTTGTGAGCGAAGCGGCACATGCCTTTCTCCGTCAGCGCGCCGACGCCGGTGATGTGGAACAGGGTCAGGTCGTGCGGGCCGTTGCCTGCCAGGAAGCGCTGTTCGATGGCTTCGAACACGGTCTCGGGCACACCCGAGCCGCCGTTGCCACCGGCCAGCACCATGTCGCCGTCCTGCAGCAGGGCCGCGGCCGCGGCGGGGGTGATGCAGTCGATCATGGGCGGGCCCTCACACCAGTTCCTTCTCGACCTGGCGAGAAATGATGAGGCGCTGGATCTGGTTCGTGCCTTCGAAGATCTGCGCCAGCCGCACGTCGCGGAAGATGCGTTCGATGCGGTATTCACGCGAGTAGCCGTTGCCGCCGTGGATCTGCAACGCATTCGACACGTGGCGCATGGCCATGTCGGTGGTGAACAGCTTGGCCTGCGCGGCCTCCTTGGCGATGGCGTGGCCGGCGTCCTGCACCCGCGCGCCGTGGTGGATCAGCAGGCGCGCGGCGGCGATGTCGGTGGCCATGTCGGCCACCATGAACTGCACCGCCTGAAAGCCCATGATCGTCGCGCCGAACTGCTTGCGCTGCTTGGCATAGGCCACGGCGTCTTCCATCGCGGCCTGAGCCATGCCGAGGGCCATGGCCGACATCAGGAGGCGGCTGAAGTTGAAGTTGCCCATGGCCGTCTTGAAGGCCTTGTTTTCTTCGCCGATCATGGCGGTGGCCGGCAGCACCACGTCCTGCAGCGTGATCTGGCAGTCCTCGAGGCCGTGCATGCCGAGCAGTTCCTCGTTCTTGCCGCGGGTGACGCCGGGCAGTGCCGCGTCCACCATGAAGCAGCTGATCGATCTTTGCCCCGGCTCGCTGCCGGTGCGCGCGAACACCATGATGCGGTCGGCCACGCCACCCAGCGTGACCCAGGCCTTGGTGCCGTTCAGCACCCAGCCGTCGGCCGTGCGCCGGGCGCTGGTGGTGATGTTGGCGGCATCCGAGCCGATGTCGGGCTCGGACATGGCGGTGGCCATGACCAGCGAGCCGTCCAGGATGCGCGGAATCAACGCACGTTGACTTGCGTTGCCGTGGTGGTGCAGGAACAGCGCTGCCTCCACCGGAATCGCAAACGCATTGCCGATGGCGCCCGAGCAGCGGGCCAGCTCTTCCATCACCAGGCAGGTGGCCACGGTGTCCAGGCCCGAGCCGCCGGCGGCTTCGGGCAGGCTGATGCCGAACAGGCCCAGCGCAGCCATGCTGCGGTACAGGGGGCGGTCGAACCTGTCTTCGCGGTCGATGGCGGCGGCGCGCGGCAGGATCTCGCGTTCGGCAAAGCGGCGCGCGGTGTCGCGCACGGCCTGCTGGTCTTCGGTCAAAAAGTAATGCATGGTGGTTGGCTCGGGTTCAGGTGGCGTCGCAGGCCATGTGGCCGTCGTGCGCCACTTCGTCGCGCTCGCGGTCCATGAAGTACAGCGCGACGTTGTGCGAAGGCGTGGCGAAGCAGGCGGCGATGGCCTGGGTGACGGACGCGGCCACCACGCGGCGCGCCGGCAACTCGCGCCGGTAGGCGTGCAGCTTGGCGAACACGCGTGCCCCTTCGGCACCGGCGCCCATGCGGCCTGCGTGGCCGTAGTGCGCGTTGTCGATGGGCAGGAAGTAGACGGTCACCGTGGCCGGCGGCACATCGAACGCGGCGACGATGCTGTCGGTGACGGCCGTCACCAGCATTTGTTTGCTGGCTTCGCTGGCCACGGGGGCGAGGATTTCGAGGTAAGGCATTGGGGGTGGTCTATTCAAGTGGCCGCCAGGGCCTGGCACGAAGCGCGTTCGATGAGCCGCGCACCGACGCGGTATTCGCGGCCGCTGTTGGCCACGCCGCCCAGGCGCTGCATCAGCCGGTCGACGATCAGGTGGGCCATCTCGACCGCGCCGCTGTCGACCACGCTGATGGCCGGGCGCTGCCATTCGAACCAGGGCGAGTCTTCGTAGAACAGCAGCGACAAGGCGTCGGGCACGGCCAGGCCGCGTTCGGACACCACCCGCAGCATGCCCACCGACGACTCGTGGTTGGCCACGAACACGGCCGTGGGCGGCTCGGCCATGGCCAGCAGTGCGTTGCCGGCGGCGACGCCCGTTTCGGGGGCGTAACGGCCGGCCTGCACCAAAGCGGGGTCGACGCTCAGGCCCGCTTCCTGCATGGCCCGTTTGTAGCCCGCCAGACGTTCCTTGCCCGAAGTGGTTTCCGACGGCCCGACGATGAGCCCGATGCGCCGGTGCCCCAAAGTCAACAGGTGTTGCGTGCCGGCGTAGGCGCCGTCCATGTCGGCCGCCAGCACCGACTCCAGGCCCGCGCCTTCGACCCGGCGCACGGCGCAGATGACCGGAATGTCGGCGTGTTCCATGGCCAGCAGCTGGGCCGCGTTGGCGCCGGTGGGCACGGCGATCAGGCCGTCCACACCGTGGTCGACCAGGGTTTGCAGGATGTTGCGCTCCTGCTCCGCGTCGTCCGAGCTGATGCTCAGGATGACCTGGTAGCCGAGCGTTTGCATGCGGGTCTGGACGGTGGCCGCGAGCACGCGAAACGACGCGTTCTCCAGGTTGTGCACGGTCAGGCCGATGAGCCGCGAACGCTTGGTCTTGAGCGCGCGGGCCATGGTGTTGGTGCGGTAGCCGATGGCCGCCGCCACCTGCAC
This sequence comes from Rhodoferax sp., assembly GCA_028292305.1. Taxonomy (GTDB): domain Bacteria; phylum Pseudomonadota; class Gammaproteobacteria; order Burkholderiales; family Burkholderiaceae_C; genus Rhodoferax_B. The sequence goes on along the minus strand of JAQGMQ010000609.1, from coordinate 1,497 downwards.
CACATGGCGCTGGGTGGCGTGGTTGGTCAGCGGCGAGCCGGCCAGCGCACGCGAGGCGGTGGCGATGGACACGTCGGCGGCACGCGCCACGTCGCGCAGGGTTACCGCCATGCGCCCCCCTCGACCTGGAACGGTTTCGACCCGTTAATTGGAAACGATTGCATTGGCGGATCGTAGCCGTCCCTCAATGCAACGGTCAACATTTACTTGATCAATCTTGAGGGTTATCCCTTATTTATTGCAATCGATTGCAAACATCGGCAAACTGGCCGTCCGATCCATTCACGAGTTCGACCCCAGACACGATGGCACTCCATATCTCGGGCGTTGGCGGCATCTGGCCGGCCACGCTGACCCCCTTCATGCCCAACGGCGCCATCGACGATGCGGCGCTGGCGGCCCACATCGCCGACATCGCCTACACCCCCGGCGTGCGCGCCGTGGTGGTCAACGGCCATGCCGGCGAAGCCACTTCGCTCGACCGTGAAGAACGCGCCCATGTGGTGCGGGTGGCGGTGCAGGCGGCCGGCAATGTGCCGGTGGTGGCGGGCATCGTGTCCGACGACACCCGCGGCGCCGCGGCCATGGCGCAGGACGCGGCGGCGGCCGGCGCCTCGGCCATGCTGCTGTTCCCGCCCGCGCTGTTTGCGCAAGGCGCAGCCGCGCGCCCGGCCATGGTGCACCGCTTCGTGGCCGAGGTCACGCAGGCCAGCGATCTGCCCATCGTGCTGTTCCAGCTGTCGCGCGCTTCGGGGCAGGCGTTTTCCACCGAGACGCTGGTGCGCCTGTGCACCTGCTTCCCGCAGATCATCGCCGTCAAGGAAGGCACCGACGTGCCCGAGCTGGTCGAGGACAACATCCGCGCACTGCGCCAGCTGCACCGCCCGGTGACCCTGCTCACCACCAACAACAGCTGGCTGTTCGCCTCGCTGGCCTATGGCGCCGACGGCATCCTGTCGGGCCTGGGCAGCGTGGCCGCGCCATTGCTGGTGGCGCTGCACGAAGCCATGGCCCGCGGCGACCTGGCCCAGGCCCGCGCCGTGAACGAGCGCCTGGTGCCACTGTGCCGCGTGTTCTACCGCGCGCCCTACCTCGATTGCCACAACCGCATGAAAACCGCGCTGCACCTGCTCGGCCGCCTGCCCCACCCCGACCCGCGCGCGCCGCTGCTGCCGATTGCCGACGACGAACGCGCCCGCATCCACACGGCGTTGCTGGCTTCTGGCTTGCTTGCAGAGCCGATGCACCATTTTTCCTGAAGTTTTTCACATGACTGATTTCCACGGCACCTACACCATCATGGTCACGCCGTTCGATGCGCGCGGCGCCGTCGACGTGCCCGCGCTCGAGCGTTATGTGAACTGGCAGATCGCCTCCGGCATCCACGGCCTGATCCCGCTCGGCTCGACGGGCGAGTTTTTGTCCATGTCCGATGACGAAACCGAGCTGGTCGCCAGGACGGTGATCGCCGCCGCCGCCGGCCGCGTGCCCGTCATC
>JAQGMQ010000568.1 GCA_028292305.1 Rhodoferax sp. | reverse complement strand
GGCAGCCGCGCACCACGCAGGCCTGCATCACGTCCCAAATCTTGTGCAGGCCGGCGTCGATCTCGGCGTCGGTGCGCCAATGGCGTTCGTTCTCGCGCATCAGCCCGGCGATCGACAGGCCCGAACTTTTGCAGCGCTGCAGCAACTCATCGCCGCTGTGGAACGGGTGCGGCAACACCGTTGCGTCGGGCACCAGCATCTTCTGCTTCTGGCCGTCGGCCACCACTTCGTCGCTGACCACGAAGCCGCCACCGACCGAGTAGTAGCAGCGGTTCTGCAGCTCGGCGCCGGCCGCGTCATAGGCCACGCAGCGCATGCCGTTCGGGTGGAACGGCAAAGTCTCGCGGCGCAAAAAGGTGAGATCGGTCTTCTCGGCGAAAGTCACCGCGTGTTGACCGCCCAGCAGCAATCGGCCCGATTCACGGATGCGTGCCAGCAGCACGGGAATCGCTTCCACGTCCACACTTTCCGGGTCGTGGCCTTCCAGGCCCAGCAGCACGGCCTTGTCGGAACCGTGGCCCTTGCCGGTCGAGCCGAGCGAGCCATACAGCTTCACCTCGATCCGCGTGCAGGCTTCCAGCAGGCCCTGGTGCGCCAGCCGGTCGGTGAACAGGCGCGCGGCGCGCATCGGCCCCACGGTGTGGGAACTGCTCGGCCCGATGCCGATCTTGAAGATGTCGAAAACGCTGACGGCCATGGTGGAAAACCTCGAGTTCAGCGCTGTGCGCTCTGGTATTGCGGATGGATGAAAACGGCGGCGTCGGACCTTGGCAACGGCACCCGGCCACGCACCGCGTCGGCAATCTTCTCCGCCATCATGATGGTCGGCGCATTCAGGTTGCCGCTGACCACCGCCGGCATCAGCGACGCGTCGACCACGCGCAATTGCCGCACGCCGTGCACGCGGCCCTGGCCGTCGGTCACGGCCAGCGGGTCCAGGCCCATGCGGCAGGTGCACGACGGATGGTAGGCGCTTTCGGCCTTCTGGCGGATGTAGGCGTCGATCTCGGCGTCGCTCTGCACCTGGGTGCCAGGGGCCAGCTCTTCCTCGCGGAAGCGGTCGAAGGCGCGCTGGGCGAAGATCTCGCGCGTGAGCCGCACACCCGCGCGCATCTCCTTGCGGTCCTGCTCGGTGGCCATGTAGTTGAACAGGATCTCGGGGGCGTCCTTGGCGTTGGCGCTGCGCAGCCGCACATGGCCGCGGCTGGTGGGCCGCATCGGCCCCACGTGGGCCTGGAAGCCGTGGCGCGACGACGGGTTCTTGCCGTCGTAGCTGATCGCCATGGGCAAAAAATGGTACTGCAGGTCGGGGTGCTTCACGCCGGCCTCGCTCCTGATGAAACCACCGGTCTCGAAGTGGTTGGTGGCGCCCAGGCCGGTGCCGAACATCAGCCATTCGGCGCCGATCTTCGCCTTGGCCAGCGGGTTCATCGCGCTGTACAAGGTGATGGGTTCCTTGCAGGCGTACTGCACATAGGTTTCCAGGTGGTCCTGCAGGTTCTCGCCAACGCCGGGCAGCGGTGCCACCACGTCGATGCCCAGGCTGCGCAGCGCATCGGGCTGGCCGAGGCCCGACAGCTGCAGCACCTGCGGCGAATTGATCGCGCCGCCGCAGAGGATGACTTCGCGGCTGGCGTTGAAGCGCTGCAGCTGGCCTTTCAGCAGCACCTGCACGCCGCGTGCCGTGCTGCCTTCGAACACCACCCGCGTCACCAGTGCCGAAGTCTCCACCTGCAGACCGGGCCGCTTCATGGCCGGGCGCAGGTAGGCCACGGCGGCGCTCCAGCGGCGGCCCTTGTGCACCGTCATGTCCATCGGGCCCAGGCCTTCCTGCTGGAAGCCGTTCATGTCTTCGGTGTACGGATAGCCCGCCTGCACGCCGGCATCGACGAAGGCCTGGTACAGCGGGTTCTTGCCGGTGCCGGTGCTGACCTTCAGCGGCCCGCTGTCGCCACGGTAGGCGTCGCCGCCCTTGGCCCGGGTCTCGGCCTTGCGGAAGTAGGGCAGGCAGTCGGCATACGACCAGTCGGCCATGCCCGGCGCCTCGGCCCAGGCGTCGTAGTCGAGCGCGTGGCCGCGGATATAGACCATGCCGTTGATCGACGACGAGCCGCCCAGTACCCGCCCGCGCGGGCAGTGGATGCTGCGCCCGTCCATGAAGGGCTCGGGCGCGGAGTCGTAGAACCAGTTGTAGGTGTCGTTGGCCAGCGGATACGCAAAGGCCGAGGGCATGTGGATGAACAGGCTGCGGTCGCCGGGGCCGGCTTCGAGCAGCAGCACCCGCACGTCGGGGTCTTCGGTCAGGCGGTTGGCCAGCACGCAGCCGGCCGAACCGGCGCCGACGATGATGTAGTCGAATTCAGCGGTTGTGGACATAGGGAATAGGTCAGCGGTAGCCGCAGGCCACCTGGCCCAGCTCGACATACACGGTCTTGAGCTGGGTGTAGTGCTCCAGCGCGACCATGCTGTTCTCGTGGCCGATGCCGGATTCGCCCGCGCCGCCGAACGGAATCTCGATCGGCGTGATGTTGTAGTTGTTGATCCAGCAGATGCCGGCCTTCAGGCTGGCGGCCACGCGGTGGGCGCGGGTGCCGTCGCGCGTGAACACCCCCGCGGCCAGGCCGAAGCGGGTGGCGTTGGCGCGTTGCACCACTTCCGCCTCGTCGTCGAATACCAGCAGGGCCAGCACCGGACCGAAGATTTCTTCCTGCACGATGCGCATGCCGTCGGTGCAGTCGGCAAAGATGGTGGGCGCGACGAAGTTGCCGTCTTCGCAGCCGGGCACCTGGACGCGTTTGCCGCCGCAGACCAGCGTCGCGCCTTCGGTGATGCCGTGGTCCACATAGGCCAGGACCTTGTCGCGGTGGGCCGCCGAAATCAGCGCGCCGATTTCGGTGTCGGGCTGCATCGGCGGGCCGACGCGCAGCAGCAGCGTGCGCTCCTTCAGGCGGGCCAGGAACCTGTCGGCGATGCCGCGCTGCACGAACACCCGTGTGCCGTTGGTGCAGATCTCGCCCTGGGTGTAGAAGTTGGCCATCATGGCCGCGGTGACGGCCTGTTCGAAGTCGGCATCGTCGAACACGATCAGCGGCGACTTGCCGCCGAGTTCCAGCGTGACGCGTTTGAGCGTCTCGGCCGCCGTGGCCATGACCCGTTTGCCGGTGGCCACCGAGCCGGTCAGCGACACCTTGGCCACGCCGGGGTGCGCGGCCAGCAGCGCGCCGGTTTCGCCGCGCCCCTGCAACACGTTGAACACACCGGGCGGCACGCCCGCTTCGGCATAGATTTCGGCGAGCGTCACGGCCGTCATCGGCGTCAGCTCGGACGGCTTGAAGACCATCGCGTTGCCCGCGGCCAGCGCTGGCGCGGATTTCCAGCAGGCAATCTGGATCGGGTAGTTCCACGCACCGATGCCCACACACACGCCCAGCGGCTCGCGCCGGGTGTAGGCGAACGCGTTCTTCAATGGATACTGCGCGCCGGCCAGCGTGGCCGCCGCACCGGCGAAGTATTCGATGCAATCGGCACCGCTGGCCACGTCGACCACGCTGGCCTCCTGCCAGGGCTTGCCGGTGTCCTGCACTTCGATCGCGGCGAGGCTGTCGTTGCGCTCGCGCAGCAGCATCGCGGCGCGGTGCAGGATGCGGCCGCGCTCGGCGCCGGTCATGGCCGACCACACTTTGAAGCCGCGCTGCGCGGCCGCGATGGCGGCGTCGATGTCGGCGGCGTTGGCGTCGGCCACCGTACCGATGGCGGCATTCGTCGCCGGGTCGAAGTTGGTGAACGACGCGCCTCCGCCATGGAATGGCTGGCCGTCGACGAAGCTGGTGATCTGCATGATTTCCTGAATGATTTGATTGGGTGCAGAAATGGGTGCGGCCATCAGCGCAGCACCACGGTCTTCATGCCGTTGATGAAGACCCGGCGTTCCAGCACGAAGCGCAGCGCGCGCGACAGCACCAGGCTCTCCACCAGCCGGCCGGCCTGCGACAGATGTTGGGGCGTGTCGGCATGGTCGACGCGTTCCACCGACTGTTCGATGATCGGGCCTTCGTCCAGGTCGGTGGTGGCGAAGTGGGCCGTGGCGCCGATCAGCTTCACGCCGCGGTCGAAGGCCTGCTGGTAGGGCTTGCCGCCCTTGAAGCCGGGCAAAAAGGAATGGTGGATGTTGATGACGCGGCCGTGCAGCGCCTCGGTGAGCTGTTCCGACAGGATCTGCATGTAGCGCGCCAGCACGATGAATTCGGCGCCGGTGTCGGCCACCAGCTGTTGAAGCTTCGCTTCTTGCGCGGGTTTGCTGGCCGGGTCGATCGGCAGGTGGTGAAAGGCCAGGCCCTCGGCCGCGGCCAGCGGGGCCAGGTCGGCGTGGTTGGAGACGATGGCCACGATGTCCATCTTCAGCTCGCCACGGCGCCACTGGGCGATGAGCTCACGCAGGCAGTGGTCGAACTTCGACACCATGATGAGCACGCGGGTCGGCTGGGCCAGGTCATGCACCCGCCATTGCGCGTCGGGAAAGTCCTGCGCCAGGGCTTCGAAGGCGCCGCGCAGCATCTCGACCGGGCTGCGCAGGCTGAACACGCTGCGCACGAAGAAACGCTCGGTGGTGTGGTCGTCGAACACCGAGAACTGTTCGATGTAGGCGCCATGGCGGTCGAGCAAGGCGGACACCGCCGCAACCTGGCCGCGGGCGCTGCCGCAGGCAAGGTTCAGGCAGAAGTGGGTGTTTTGTTCGAGCGTCATGGCGGGTTGATTTGCAGAAACTACTTGCGCAGCTGG
>JAQGMQ010000542.1 GCA_028292305.1 Rhodoferax sp. | reverse complement strand
GCCAGAGCAGGAAGTTTGACAAGAAGGCTGTTCCACCTGCGACGTGTTTCCCGAGCTGTGCGTACTCATCGGTCAGCAAGTAAAACCATCCGAAGACCAAGCAAGTCGCCAGCACTGAAATCAACGCGGGGAATATTCTGCGAATGCGCCGATCGTAAAATTTGGCAATACTGAAGCTTTCGTGCTCCAAGTTGCTAAAGATGATTGTGGAAATTAGAAATCCAGAGATCACGAAGAAAATGTCGACCCCGATGAACCCTCCGGGGATCAGATTTGGAAATGCGTGAAATGCTACGACGGGAACCACAGCGACGGTCCGGAGCCCGTCGATGTCACGCCGGTAAGTGAGATGGAGGCTTTTTTGCTGTGTCATGGGTGTTTGTAGGCATGGCGAGTAAGCAATTTCTCGGCCAGCGTGCTTCTTGCCTTTGCGGCCCCGGCGGATGCCACGGTATGCCGACCAAGTAACAAATCCATCGAAGTTGAAGCAGTTGGCTGGACGGTGGCTAGTCACCCGCGGAACTCACCCGATGCAACCTGCAGGCCGACCTACGCGAATCGAGGTTCGTCAGAAGAGCCTTCGGCGTGAGTTGGTAAGAGGCTTCAGGCCTAGCGGTCTTGCAAGTGTCAGCTCATTAGTACGCCATCCGCTCAGGTGCGCCGAGCGGCAAAAATAGCGGCTGTCACAGTTTCGTCCCGGTCGAAACCAAAATTCTTTTAAATCAACAGCTTACTGGTCCCCTCGACAGGAATCGAACCTGTATCTAGCACTTAGGAGGCACTCGTTCTATCCATTGAACTACGAAGGGAGACGCGGGATTGTATTGCCCCCGCAGGCGGGTTTCCGAGGGTCACCGCCCCGGCTAGTCATAACGCAGCGTGAAGATCAGATCGACCGCGCTTTCCTTGCCGCTTTGGGCGCGCAGAGTGAAGCGTTGCGACAGGTCGTAGAACACGAACAGCGTGCCCATGGCGCCCGACAGGCTGGCCTCGTAGGCCACGTAGAAGTTGCGCGACAGGCGTTTGCCCAGCGTGACGGCGCTGGTCTTGCTGGTGCTGGTGCCGTCGCTGGTGGCGCTGCCACCGAGCGAGAGTTCGTCCAGGCCGAAGCGGCTGGCAATGCCGCCGCCGCTCTTGCTGCCACCGATCAGCGCCACCGCCGCCTGTTGCAGCATGGCGGCTTCGGCGCCGCCGGCGGCCGATGAGCGGCCGAGCAGCAGCCAGGCCAATTTTTCGCTGTCGGCCAGGTCGGGCGAGGCGTAGAGCCGCACGTTGGGTGCGAGCGCGGTGCCGGTGATCTGCACGCCGACGCGCTGGGTCAGGTTGGGGCGGATGGCGAGCACGTCGAGCGCGGGGTTGTCGTAGGCGCCGGTGAACCGCAGGATGCCGGTCTCGATGGTGAGCCATTGGCCGTAGGCGCGGTATTCGCCGTTCACGGTGTTGATGGTGCCCAGCAGGCGCGGTGTCTTGCCGTCGCCGGTGAGCTGCAGCTTGCCGGCCAGGCGGGTGTCGATGCCCAGGCCGGAGAGGTGGAAGTCGTTGCCCAGGTCGAGCTGGATGTTGAGTTCGGCCTTGATCTGCCGCGCTGCCGGGGCCTGCGGACCGGCCGGTATGGCGGGCACGGGCTGGCGCACGAACACGTCGTCGCCGAGCTTGGGCGCGCTTTCTTCGGGCAGCAGGATGCGGGCCTGGTCGACCTTGAGGTTGCCGTCCAGGTTGAGCTGGGTGTCGGCCAGCCGCGCCTTCAGGTTGCCCGATACCGTGACGCGGCGGTCGGGCTGGGTGGTCACACGCAGTTGCTGCGCCACCGCGTCGATGGTCATGGACGGCTTGCCGTTCTGCCAGGCGACTTCGCCCTGCGCGGTGACGCTGCCGCCACCCGCGCCCTTGAGCGTGAACGACTCGATGCGCATGCGGTTGCCCTGCAGCCGCGCCATCAGCGTGCCATCGGACAGCGCAATGCCGTCGACCACCGAACGCAGCGCCAGTTCGCGCGCCTGCAGCGTGCCATTGAGTTCGGGCGCGGCGCGTGTGCCGCCCAGCGTGGCTTGCGCCTCGAGCATGCCGCCCACGCGCCAGCCCGGCGGCGCCAGCACCGACCAGGTGCTGATGCGCGGCAGCTTGGCCTGCAGCGTGCCGGCGAGCGGCGCATCGGCCGGCCACGACCATTGGCCGCCGGATTGGGTCAGGCGCGTGCTGATCTGCGCCTCGGCCTGGCCGGCCTGGGCGCTGTCCCAACGCAGGCTGGCGACGACCGCGGGGCCGTCGCTGCTGAGGCTCAGGCGGGCTTCGCGGACACCGGCGCTGATGCGGCTGCCGGGTACGGGTTTGGCCGCGGCCGCGTTGGTCACCACGGCGTCGTCGCCGAGCAAGGTGATGTCGCCGCTCTTGCGCTGCAGGTTGGCGCGCACGCGCAGCTGGTCGGCCAGGGCGATGTCCCAATCGCCGTCGAAGACCAGGTCGCTGCTGACGCCGGCGTCCACCAGCCGGGTGCCGGCCAAGGCTTCCACCCAGGCCAGCGGCAGACCTTCGAGCCGGCCGGCGCTGCGCAGCTGGCCTGGGCCGCCGCGCAACGCCTGCCACACCACTTGCACCTTGCGCGCACTGTTGCCGGCCACGCTCTCGGGTGCGCTCACGGCGGCTTCGCCGGCGCCCACGTCCCAGCGGCCGGCGGTCCATTGGGCGGTGACCGGCTTGGGGATCGCGACCTGCCACGCGCCGGGCCGCTTCAGCGGCTCTTCGAAATGCAGGTTGAGGCTGGCCAGCGTGCCCTGCCAACCCTGCGGGGTCTTGCCGCCGCTGGCATCGGCGCGCAATGCGATCTTTTGCTGCGGCGTGGCCGCGTTGGCCTGCACCTGCAGGCGTGCGGCGCTGAGGCGACCGGTGAGTGTGGCTTGGCTGTTGTCGAACTTGATGGCGGTGACGGGCTCGCCGCCCGGTGGGGCTGGCAGACGCACCTCGAGCGCGGCGGTTTGCAGTCTGGCGTCCAGCGCCGGGTCGCGCCAGCCGCCGTTCCAGCGACCCGTGAGGTCGGCCTTGCCGGCCAGCGACAAGCCTTGCAACGCGGCCGGCATGCCGGGCAACTGCTGCAGCCAGCGCAGCGCCGGGCCGGCGTCGGCCAGCGTCAGGTCGAGCTTGCCCGCGCCTTGTTGCGGCCCCAGCGCGCCGTCGGCCTGCAACTGCAGGCCGGGGGCTTTCAGCGACAGCTTGCCGCTGCCTGCGCTGCGTGCGACGTCGGCCTGGCCACTGGCCACCAGCTCGGCGTTCTGTGCGTTCACTTGCAGCGCGTCGAGGCGCAGCACCTGTTTGGCCCAACGGCCCCGCGCGCTGGCCTGGTCGATGCGCAGGCCGGCGACGGCGGCCACGCCATTGCCGACGGCTTTGAGCGCGGCGTTAAAGTCGATGCCGGCCACGCCATCGACGCTGCGGCTCTCGGCCTTGATGTCGCCATTGAGCCGCGCCGCAGCCAGCTTGCCGTGCAGGGCCGCAGGGTTGATGCCGCGCAGCGTCAGCAGGGTGTTCCAGTCCGTCGTACCGCTGGAGAAGCTGCCCTGGCCGACGATCTCGCCTTGCGGGTGGCTGGCCGTGTCGGCCACATGCACGACGAGTTCGCTGAGCCGGGCCACGCCGGCCTGCCAGTCGCCCCGGCCGCGCACCCGCGACAGCGGCAGGCGCTGCTGGTCCCACGGACCGGGCAACTGGTTGGTGATGTCGGCGCTGAAGCGCCAGGCCTGCACCGCCGGGCCCGCGCCGGGCTCGGCCTGCAGGTTGCCGTTGAGCCGGGTGCGCGGCGCTTCGGGCCAGAACGCGGCCAGGTCGAGCTGGCTGAATTCGGCGTCGGCCTGTGGCACCGGCAGGGCCGACCAGGGTTCGATGCGCGCCGACAGGTTGGCCTTGGGCAAGGCCGTGGATGGGGCGGTCTTGACGGCCGGCGGCGCCTCGGAAGCGAGTTGCGCCGTCAGCGCCAGCTGCGTCAGCGGGCCGTGCAGCGCGGCACGCGCGTTCAGCGACACCGGCTGGCCGCTGCCTGGCACAGCGGTGCGCAAGGTGGCGCGCAGGTTGGCGTCCAGTGTGAGCGGGGCCTGCGCCGTCAACACGGCGTCGCCCTGGTAACGGCCCTCGGCCACTTCGAGGTTGGCCAGCGTCAACTGGTGCCGCGTGCCGTCGAAACCATAACGCGCCTGCAGGTTGCGTGCGGTCAGCACGGGCGGCCCTTCCCAGTCGATGCGGTCGATGCGCAGTTCGTTCACTTCCACCTGCACCGGCAGGCCCAGCGACTCGGGCGGCGTGGCGGGCGCTGCATCGGCTTTGGGCGGGCGGTGGTCGCTGATGCGCAGCGTGGCGGCGTGCACCTGGTCGAGCTTGAGCCAGCGGTCGATCAGGGCCAGCGCCTGCCAGCTGAGCGTGAGCTCGGTGGCTTCGACTGTCAGCCCGTCCTGCTGCCACTGCAGCCGGGCGATGTGGCCGCCGCGGCGCAGCGAACCGCTCACGCCTTCGGCCTCGATCGACTGGCCACCGGGCAAGCGTTGGCCCGCAAAACGCAACACCGTGGCCAGCGAGGTGTCGCTGCCCGTCCACCACCACAGGCCGGCGCCACCGGCCGCGATCAGCAGCACCAGCGCGGCCAGGCCGCCCAGCAGCCAGTGGCGACGTCGCAATGCGGGCAGCTTCAAAACGTGAACCCCACCGCGATGTGCAACCGGATGGCCTTGGCCTCGATGCCGTAGGCCACGTCGGCCTGGAACGGGCCGATCGGGCTCTTCCAGCGCGCGCCCACGCCCACGCCGGTCGACGGGCTCAGCTTGCCGACCTGGTCGGACACCGCACCGCTGTCGACGAACACCGCGCTTTCCCAGTCGGTGGGCCGGCCGTCCTTGTAGATGGGCCGCTGCCATTCGACGCTGCCCGCCGCCAGGTAGCGCCCGGCCTGCACGATGCCGGTGCTGGTCTCGACGCCGATGCTGCGGTAGGTGTAGCCGCGCACCGTGGTGTCGCCGCCGGTCAGGAACAGCTGCGTGGCGGGGATCGGTGCCTCGGCATTGGCCACCACCGCGCCGGCCTGGCCGCGCAACGACAGGCGGCCCGCGCGCTGGCTCAGTGCGTCGAGCGGCACGTAGCTTTGCAGCCGCACCAGCCCGCGCAGGAAGGGCTTGCGCTGGGTGCCGAGCGTGAGCCCCGGGCCGAGTTCCACGCCCAGACCCCAGCCGCGTGTGGGGTAGAGCACGTTGTCGAAGTTGCGTTGCGTCCAGGCCCAGGCCAGGCTGATGGCGTCGTTCGATCCGGTGTCCACCGTGGCGTCGCCGCCGCGCACCAGCGCACGGTCGTATTGCACATAGACGCTGCGGTCCAGCCGGTCGCTGGTCTGCAGCCGGCCCAGGCGGATCTGCTGGCTGGTGGTGGTGAGCGGGTCGTCTTTTTCACGCTGCAGCTTGCCGCCGACCACCCAGCGCCAATAGCTGCTGTCGGGCTGCGACATGAGCTCGGTACCGATGTACTGGTTCTTCTGGTCGACCTGGAACTTGGACACCGCGCGCCAGCCGATCAGCGGCACCAGGTTGTGCGTGTGTTCGGCCGAAAACCGCGGGCCGCTGTCGGTGGTCAGGCCCACGCCGAGCACCAGCTTCTGCAGCTTGGCCTCGCGCAGCTGGGTCTGCACCGGCGCGGCTTTGGGGTCGGCTTCGGGGTCGACCAGCAAGAAGGCCGAATCGAAAAAGCCGCTGTCCGACAAGCGCTGTTGTGCCCGCAGCAGCTCGTCGCGGTCGTACACCGCGCCCGGTTGGAGCCGCGCGAAACGTTCGACCAGCGCCGGGCTGTAGTGCGACAGCCCGGTGATCTCGAGCGGCCCCAGCAGGTACACCGGGCCCGAGTCGAGCGTGACGCCGAGTGCGGCCTCGCGTTTGTCGGGGTCGATGTCGGCACGGCTGCCCGCCACGCGGCCGGCCAGGTAGCGCCGGGCCGTCAGCGCACGCAACGCGCCGGTTTTGGCGTCGCTCCAGTCGGCCTGGGTGAAGCGGCGGCCGGCGGCCAGGCTCCAGTCTTTCTGGAGCGCGTCGCGTTGCGCGATCACGTCGGGGGCGGGGTTGCTGGCCATGTCGCCGGTCACATCCAGTTGCACACTGGCGACACGGGTAGGTTCGCCGGGCACCACGACCATGCGGATCTGCGGCACGCTGGCGATCACCGGCGCGGCCGATGACGCGGCCACGGCCGGCAGCGGCGCGGTGGCGGCGTCGACGCTGTCGCGTTCGATGCGGATCTCGGGTGAGAAATAACCCAGCGTGCCGATCAGCTCGCGGGCGTTGGCGTCGGCCGTGACCAGCAGGCGCGCCAGCTCGGCCTCGTTCAGGTCGGGCACGGCGCGGTAACGCTGCAGGTCCAGGTGCTTTTCGAGCAGCTCGCGGATCTCGTCGGGCGCCTCGACCTTGAGTGTGAAAGCCGGCGGCGCAGCGGCTTCGGCGCGCTGGCGGCGTTCGGAGGCGTCGGGGTCGGCCGGCTTGGTGGCACACGCGGTCAATGCGGCACACATCACCAGGCACCATGCGGCGATGAAGCGGGAGCGGCGTAAGTCAGCAGGTGCGGATAAAAAAGGGGAGTTCGCGTTCGGCAGGCGGGTGGCGTCCGGTAAAGAGAGGGTCAAAAAACGCGGCTTACTCGCCGCCGTCCGCATCAAGCTGGGCATCGACCTATTTTGACAGCAGACGCATCGCCTCTTCGAGTCCCTTGAGTGTCAAAGGGTACATGCGCTGGCTCATCAGCTGCTGTACCACGCCAATGCTTTGCCGGTACTGCCATACCCCTTGCGGCTCGGGGTTGATCCAGGCGAACTTGGGGAAGGCGTGGGTCAGCCGCTGCAGCCATTCGGCGCCCGGTTCCTCGTTGTTGTATTCCACACTGCCGCCAGGCTGCAGGATCTCGTAGGGGCTCATGGTCGCGTCGCCGACGAAGATCAGCTTGTAGTCTTTGTTGTACTTGCGGATGATGTCCCAGGTGGCGAATTTTTCGCTGAAGCGGCGCCGGTTGTTCTTCCACATGAAGTCGTAGACGCAGTTGTGGAAGTAGTAGAACTCGAGGTGCTTGAACTCGGTCTTGGTGGCCGAGAACAGCTCTTCGACCCGCGCGATGTGGTCGTCCATGGTGCCGCCCACGTCCATCAGCAGCAGCACCTTCACGTTGTTGTGCCGCTCGGGCACCATCTTGATGTCGAGGTAG
>JAQGMQ010000538.1 GCA_028292305.1 Rhodoferax sp. | reverse complement strand
CCGAGCGGGGTCTCGTACATGCTCGAGGACCGCAAGATGATGATGCGGCTGTTCCCCGACCTGTTCAATCGCCACCGCGTCGCACCCGTCGCGCATTACCCCGATCTGCTGCTCGAGACCCTGCGTGCCTCGGCGCCCGCGGCCACGGCCGACCCGACGGTGGTGGTGCTCACGCCGGGCATGTACAACAGCGCCTACTTCGAACATGCGTTTCTCGCGCAGCAGATGGGCGTGGAGCTCGTCGAAGGCCAGGACCTGTTCGTGAAGGACAAGTTCTGCTACATGCGCACCACGCGCGGCCCGAAACGCGTCGACGTGATCTATCGCCGCGTCGACGACGACTTCCTCGACCCGCAGGTGTTCCGCCCCACCTCCACGCTGGGTTGCGACGGCCTGATGGCCGCCTATTCGGCCGGCAACGTGACCATCTGCAACGGCGTCGGCACCGGCGTGGCCGACGACAAGTCGATCTACCCCTATGTGCCGAAGATGATCGAGTTCTACCTGGGTGAAAAGCCGATCCTGAACAACGTGCCCACCTACATGTGCCGCAACCCGGACGACCTGAAGTACACCTTGGCCAACCTCAAGGACCTAGTCGTGAAGGAAGTGCACGGCGCGGGCGGCTACGGCATGCTGGTCGGCCCGGCGTCCACCAAGGCCGAGATCGAGGAATTCCGCGCCGCGCTGCTGGCCAACCCGAGCGGCTACATCGCGCAACCCACGTTGAGCCTTTCGAGCTGCCCGACATTCGTGGAAAGCGGCATCGCGCCGCGCCACATCGACCTGCGCCCCTTCGTGCTGTCGGCCAAGGAAGTGCAGATGGTGCCCGGCGGCCTGACCCGCGTGGCGCTGAAGGACGGCTCGCTGGTGGTCAACTCGTCGCAGGGCGGCGGCACCAAGGACACCTGGATCCTGGAAGGCGATGCCGCGCCGGCCATGGCCGCGGAGTTGGCAACCGCAGCCAAGCCACCCGCCACTCAGACACAAAACCAATCCTAGACAACGGTACCCGAGGACAACCACATGCTTTCACGTACCGCCGATCATCTCTTCTGGATGTCCCGCTACACCGAGCGCGCCGAAAACACCGCGCGCATGCTCGACATCAACTACCAGACCGCGCTGTTGCCGCAGTCCGCCGCCGTGGCCCAGGTGGGCCTGCAGGGCATCCTGTCGATCAGCGAGCTGCTGCACTCCTACAAGGAAAAACATGGCGACATCACCTCCAAGGCGGTGATGGAATTCATGGTGAAGGACGAAGACAATCCTTCGAGCATCATCTCCTGCCTGCGCGCCGCGCGTGAAAACGCACGGGCCGTGCGCGGCACGCTCACCACCGAAGTCTGGGAGACACAGAACCAGACCTGGCTCGAAGTCAACCGCATGCTGAAACACGGCGACTTCGAAACCGACCCGGCGCAGTTTTTCGAATGGGTCAAGTTCCGTTCGCACCTGTCGCGCGGCGTGACGCTGGGCACCATGCTGCAGGACGAGGCCTTCTATTTCCTGCGCCTGGGCACCTTCCTGGAACGCGCGGACAACACCGCGCGCCTGGTCGACGTGAAGTTCCACGCCGTGCAAAGCGACTTTTTCGGGGCTGCCACCGAGCTGGACCAGGAATACGATTTCTATCACTGGGGCGCCATCGTGCGCAGCGTTTCGGGCTTCGAGATCTACCGCAAGGTCTACCGCGACGTGATCAAGCCCGAGCGTGTCGCCGAGCTGCTGATCCTGCGTTCGGACATGCCGCGTTCGCTGCTGGGCTGCCTGAACGAAGTGCTGGCCAACCTGGGCATGGTTTCGGGCAACCCGGCCAGCGAAACCCTGCGCCGCGCCGGCAAGCTGCGCGCCGACCTGCAGTTCGCACGCATCGACGAAATCCTGGCGACGGGTCTGCACGCGTTCCTGACCCAGTTCCTCGACCGCGTCAACGAACTCGGCGCACACATCAGCCGCGAGTTTCTCGTGCCGACGGCATGAGACACAACCCCAGGTCGCTCAGGCTGTCGGTGGCTCCCGTTCGGGCCTCGAATCGTGCAGCGAATTTCGCGGCTTGGGGCTGCTGAGGGCAAGCGCGGTTGACCAAAGTATTCACCCGCTGGCTTGGCCGGCTCAGCGTGGGCCGCAAGCTCACGCTGATCTATCTGCTCGATCTGACCGCGGTCATCTATGTCTCGAGCATCCTGATCCACGAGAAGTTTCAGTCCATCGATTTCACGCGCAAGGAGATCGTGGGCACGACCTACAGCGTCGCCGTGCGCGATGTGCTGATGCTGCCGTTCCTGGCGCCGAACAGCGATGCCAAGGCCGCCTACGCGCCGTTGCAGCGGCTGGGTGCGCTGCGTGAAGAACACGACCCGGCGCTGAAGACGGCCGAGGCCAGCCACACTTTTGTCGAAAGCCTGAAGCGTGTGCCCCCGGCCAACATCGCTTCGGTCAGCGGCGGCGTGAACCGGCAAAACGCCTTGCGCGGCATGGTGCGCGAAGCACGCGAGTTGCTCACCACCGTCGGCAACCAGTCGAACCTGATCCTCGACCCCGACCTCGACAGCTACTACGCGATGTCGCTCGTCGTGCTGCGTTTCCCCGAGCTGCTCGAAGTGCTCAACGACACCGTGCGCATCCTGCCGGCCTCGAGCCCGGCGGGCGCCGTGGTGGCCGACCGGCGTACCGAGCTGCTGATCCTGGCCGGCCGGCTCGACGCCGTGGCGCTCGGCATCCGCTCCGACTATGCCCAGGCCTTTGCGGCCGGCACCTTGGTGCAGCGCACCGCGCTGGAGCCGGGCCGCAAATTGCTGGAAGACCGGCTCGGCGAATTCCTGGCCGCCGTGCAGCAGCTGGCCGACGGCAACGTCAACGCGAAGAGCCTGGAGCAACTGCGCACGCATTACGCGGGCTCGCTAGAAGCGCTGACGCAGGCCTGGGAGCTCACCGCCACCGACCTCGACCGCCTGCTGCGCGAACGCGTCGACCTGCTGTTCACCCGCATGTGGCTGCACCTGGGCACGGCGCTGCTGCTCCTGAGCTGCATCCTGAGCCTGGTGTATGCGGTGGCGCGGCAGATCTCGCGGCCGCTGAAAAACCTGGCCGGCGTGGCCGACACCGTGCGCCAGACCGGCGACCACACGCGGCGCATGGTCTGGCACAGCCGCGACGAGATCGGCCAGCTGGTCACCGCCTTCAACGACATGCTGGCCCAGCTCGACCAGCAGCGCCTGGTGCAGCAGGAGGCCGCCGCGCGTGAACGTGCGGCCCAGGCGCAGCAGGCACTGGTCGAGGCGATTCCGATCGCGCTGGTGATGACCTCGGTACCCGACCACGAAGTGCTGCACGCCAACGCCCCCGCGCAGGAATGGCTGGCCGGCCGCAGCCTGGACCCGTGGGCCACGGGTCTCGAGCCCGCGGTGCGTTCGCGCTTCTTCCAGCATCTTTCCGACCGCGGCGCGGTCGATGAATTCGAGGTGCGCTGGCTCGGAGGCGCCGAGCCTTCGTGGGCCGTGCTGTCGGCGCGGCGGCTGCAGTTCCAGGGCCGCGACGCCGTGCTCACCGCCTTCACGCCGATCAATGTGCTGAAGGTGATGGAGCGCCGGCTCGAG
>JAQGMQ010000524.1 GCA_028292305.1 Rhodoferax sp. | reverse complement strand
GCCAGAGCCGCCAGCGCGACGCCGGCACGCGGGGTGTGCCGGGTGTGCGGGGGGCTGGCAGGCCGGGCGGCTGCGGTGGCCGGCGAAGCGGTGAGGGTCAAACGGAGCGGGCCATGCGCGGTGGTGTTTTCGTTCTTCATGCTGCTCTCGGTGGTGCGTGCGAATCGGGCACCATGTTACCCGCCCGGCGCGCCGCGGCATGCAGGCGGCGGACTACACAAGTCGCTGTAGGCCACTGCCCGCGCGCATCAGGAACCCAGCGTGCGCAGCCGCCGTCGCGTGGCCCTGGAGCGGCCCGGCGTTGCGCCGCGCGCCTTGCAGACGCGCGAAACCGCGGCGCCAAAGCCCATGGTGCGCCTGGTCGTTTCGGGGCGCCGCACCGCATAGGCGATGCCGCTGTTCGATGGCCAGGCCGGTTCCTGGTGCGGCAGCGGCTGGTGCGCCTCCCCCGCAGGTGGCGCGCCGGTCGAGTTTTGCGCGCGTGCTTCGGCACGCATCAAGCCGGCCAGGGCGGTCAGACCACGTTTTCCATCGCCCGTTTCAGCAGTGCCAGGCCCTGGTCGATTTCAGCGTCGCTCACCGTCAGCGGCGGCGCGATGCGGAACACACCGCCCATGCCCGGCAAGGTCACGATGTTCATGCTCAGGCCCAGGCGCATGCATTCGCGGGTGATGGCCGCGCCCAGTTCGGGCGCCGATTCCTTGCCGGCCTGGCTCTTGACGATCTCCATGCCGAGCAGAAGTCCGCGGCCGCGGACATCGCCAATGCAGTCGAACTCGCGCTGCAGCGCCTTCAGCCCGCTGGTCAGGCGCGCGCCCGCCACCGTGGCGCGTTCCACCAGGCCGTCGCGCTGCACCACCTCCAGCACCTTCAGCCCGACGGCGGCCGGCAATGGGTCGGAGACATGCGTGGTGTAGAACAGGAAGCCGCGCCGGTGGCATTCTTCTTCGATCTCGGCCGAGGTGACCACCGCGGCCAGCGGCAGACCGGCGCCGAGCGTTTTCGACAAGGTCAGGATGTCGGGCGTCACACCATCGCGTTCGAAGGCGAACATCGTGCCGGTGCGGCCGATGCCGGTCTGGGCTTCGTCGAGGATCAGCAACATGCCGCGCTCCACGCATTTCTGCTTCAGCGCGGCCAGGTAGCCGAGCGGCAGGTCGAGCACGCCGCCCGAACTGAGAATCGGCTCGGCGATGAACGCCGCCAGGTTGCCGCTCGACTGCCGGTCGATCAGGTCAAAAGCGTAGTCGAGCTCGGCCCGCCAGTCGAACACGCCATTGCGCTCGAAGCGTGGCCGGTACGGATACGGCGCCGGTATCGCATACGAGCCCACCGCGGCCGGCCCATAACCCTTGCGACCGGCGCTGTAGGTGGCCGATGCCGCGCCGCCCGTCATGCCGTGCCACGACTGCGCGAAGCTCACGATCTAGAACTTGCCGGTGTAGAGCTTGGCCATCTTGATGGCCGCCTCGTTGGCTTCGGCGCCGGTGCTGAGCAGCATGCTGCGGTCCAGGCCGGGCGGCGAGACTTCGGCCAGGCGCGTGGCCAGCGCCACCACCGGGCGGGTCAGCATGCCGCTGAAGAGATGGTCGAGGCTGCGCGCGTGTTCGGCTACCACGGCGGCCACTTCGGGGTGGCCGTGGCCCAGCAGCGAACTCATCTGGCCGGAGGTGAAGTCGAGGATCGCGCGGCCATCGGCGTCATACACGAACGAGCCCTGGGCGCGCTCGATGATCATCGGCTCGAAGCTGCCGCCGTAGCGGATCAGGTGCTGGCGCGCGTTCTGCCAGAAAGCGGGGTCGTCGTTGCGTGACATGGCGAATCCTTCGGGGGAAATGGATGAGCCTGCAGCTTACGAACACGCGCCCGTCAAATAAAGCTAATATTTCTGAACCTAGAAATCAGAAAGACTTATAGCGTGAGCCGCCACCTCGACATCGACCTGCTGCGTACCTTTGCCGCCATCGCCGAAACCCACACGCTGGGTCGTGCCGCGGCCAAGATCGGGCGCACCCAGGCGGCCGTCAGCATGCAGGTGAAGAAGCTCGAAGACATGCTGAACCAGCCACTGCTGAACCGCACCGGCCGCGGTGTGGTGCTCACCTTGCACGGCGAACGGCTGCTGGGCCACGCGCGCACCATCCTGCGCCACCACGATGCCGCCGTGGCCGACATCTCGGGCGCGGGCCTGAGCGGCACCATCCGTTTCGGCTGCCCCGACGACTACGCCGCCGCCTTCCTGCCGCACATCCTGCGTGACTTTGCGGGCCGGCATCCGCAGGTGTTCGTCGAGGTGTTCTGCGCGCCGACACCGCGGCTTGCGGAACGCATCCGCCAGCATGCGCTCGATCTGGCCCTGGTCTCCACGGCCGAGGCTGACACCGGCAAGCCGGGCATTCGCCGCGAGCCGCTGGTGTGGGTCGGCAACCAGGGCGACGGCGCGGGTGACCGCGAGCCGCTGCAACTGGCCCTGTCGGACCCGGACACGCTGGACCACCGCGCCGCGTGCGAGGCGCTGGACGCCGCCGGCCGCGCCTACCGTGTGGCCTATGCGAGCGGCAGCATCTCGGGCCTGCTGGCGGTGGTGCGTTCGGGCCAGGCCATCGCGGTGCTGACCCAGGCCGCCGTGCCCGCCGACCTGCGCGTGCTTTCAACCGGTGATGACTTGCCGCCGCTGCCCGCGGTGGACATCCGGGTGCAGTTCGACCTGGCCCGGCCGCCAACGCTGGTGCGCGAGTTCGCGGCGCACCTCGAAAAGATGTTGCCGGGTCTTTAGCGTTCGTTGCCGCCCGGCTCCACGCGCGGACCGCGTTCCAACGTGATGCCGTGTTCGCGCACCTTCGAATACAGCGTGGGTTTGGAGATGCCGAGCCGGCGCGCGGCGGCGGTCACGTTGAAGGCGCAGTGGTGCAGCATGGCCACGATGGCCTCGCGTTCGACCTCGTGCAGGCTGCGCGGCGCCAGCGACGCCATCGGCGCCAGGCCCGGCTGCTGCGCCTGGTGGCTTTGCAGTTCATCGGGCAGATCGGCCACCTGCACCAACTCGTGTTCGGTCAGGTTGACGATGCGCTCGATGGCGTTCTCGAGCTCGCGCACGTTGCCCGGCCAGTTGTAGCGGTAGAGCTTGTCGAGCGCCTCGGCCGAGAAGCCGAACACGTTGCGCGACAACAGGCCCGCGTATTTGGCCACGAAGTAGTGGGTCAGCACCGGGATGTCGGTCGGCCGGTCGCGCAGCGCGGGCAGGTTGATGCCGATCACGTTGCAGCGGTAATACAGGTCTTCGCGGAACTCGCGCAGCTTCGACATGGCGCGCAGGTCGCGGTTCGAGGCCGAGACCAGCCGCACGTCGATCGGGATGCCGCGGCTGTCGCCGACCCGCACCACCTCGCGCTCCTGCAGCACACGCAAAAGCTTGGCCTGCACGTCGATCGGCAGCTCGGAAATCTCGTCGAGAAAGATGGTGCCGCCCGAGGCCGCTTCGAACTTGCCGGGCCGGCCTTCCTTGCGTGCGCCGGTGAAGCTGCCCGGCGCGTAGCCGAAGAGTTCGCTCTCGATCAGGTCGCGCGGCAGGGCGGCGCAATTGATGGCCACGAACGGGCCGTCCACGCGTTCGCTGGCGTTGTGGATGGCCTGGGCAAACACCTCTTTGCCCACACCCGATTCGCCGAGCAGCATCACGTTGGCAAAGCCGCGCGCGGCCTTTTTGGCGGCGTCCACCGCGCGCAGCAGCGCCTCGCTCTGGCCGATCAGGTCGGCGAAGGTGTAGCGCGCATGGCTGCCGTTGAACTTGTCGGCCACCTTGCGCACCCGCTGGATCTCGCGAAACGAATTGACGATCGACAACACCCGGCCATGCCGGTCCTTGATGGGCACGGCGGTGTCGATCAGGTGCAGGTGGCGCTTGGGCGAGTCGATGATCAGCTCGCGGTCCTGGTAGCCCACGCCGCTGGCCAGGATGGGCGCGATGATGGGCTCGAAGTCGAGCAGCGCGCTGAACTTCTGGCCCACGCTCTGCGACGGGATCAGGCTCAGGATGCGGCCCGCCGCGGCGTTGATGTGCTTGACCACGCCATCGCGGTCGACCACCAGCAGGCCGTCGCTGATGTGGTCGACGATGGCCTGCTGCTCGCGCAACTGGTGGGCTTGCGCGTCGACCAGGGCCGCGGTTTGCTGGGCGATCTGCCAGAGGCGGGCTGCGCGCAGCAGCGCGTTTTGCGCCTGGGCCGGCTCGGCGTCGGCGCGGGGCCGGCCCAGCACCACCACGCGGTCATCGCCCGTGGACTCGGTGGCCACACCGTGCAGCAACAGCGGTGCGCCATGCCATGTGGCCGCCGCTTGCGCGGTGTGGACGCCGTCGATGGTGGCGCTGGACACCTGCGGTGCCTCGACCAGCCGCAGCGCGGGCTCGTCCGGGGGCGCCGCATGCGCCGCATCCACCCAGAGCTGCTCGTGCTGCGCGGTCCAGATGACGCAGATGTCCAGCCCATCGTAGGCGAACTGCTGGGTCAGGTGCTCCCAGATGCGCTCGAAGGCGGGGCTGAACAAGGGGCGCGGACTTTCCAAAAAACGGACTCGGTGGGGTGCGAATCAGTTTAGCCGAGCCCGGTGCCGAAGCGCTCTATTTCGTCACCGGCGCGAGCTTGCCGCCAACGATGTTGTACACCGTCACCGGCGGGTTGATCCACTCGCCGGTGGCGTCGAACTTCACCGGGCCGAGCATGCTGGTGTAGTCGATCTTCGACAGCGCGGCCACGATCTGTTTCGGATCGGTGCTGCCCGCGTCCTGCATCGCCTTGGCGGCGCTGAGCGTGGCCACGTAGAAGGCCGGCGCGTAGACGTCGATGTCGGCACCGAAGGCCTTCTTGAACCTCTGGCTGAACTCCGGCCCGCCGGCCTGCGTGGCCAGCGGCGCGCCACCCTGGGCGCAGAAGAACTTGCCTTCCATGGCGCTGGCGCCGAGCGTGATCACGTCGTTCGAGCAGATGCCGTCGCCACCCATCAGCATCGCGTCCAGGCCCAACTGCTTCATCTGCCGGGCCATGATGCCGGCCTGGGCGTAGTAGCCGCCATAGAAGATCGCGTCGGGCTTTTCCCCGCGCAGCTTGGTCAGCACCGCCGTGAAGTCGGTCGACTTGTCGGTGCCGAATTCATGGCCGACCACCTTCAGCTTCAGCTCGGCGGCGGTCTTCAGGAACACGTCGACCACGCCCTGGCCGTAGGCCGTGCGGTCGTCGATCACGGCCACCGACTTCACGCCGTGGTCGGCCGCGTACCGGGCGATGGCCGCGCCCATCACGTTGTCGTTGGCGGCCAGGCGGAATACGTTCTTGAAACCCTGCTGCGTCATCTTCGGGTTGCTCGATGCGCCGCTGATCATGGCGATGCCGGCGTCGTTGTAGATGCGCGATGCCGGGATCGACACGCCCGAGTTGTAGTGGC
>JAQGMQ010000520.1 GCA_028292305.1 Rhodoferax sp. | reverse complement strand
CTGGCGCAAGCTCTGACGTTGCGCGGGCACCGCGTGGCGGTGGTGACCGAATGGCTGCGCGAATGGTGCGACCGCGCAGGTCGCACACCGCGGCCGGATGAACAGCTGGCCATTGCCCAAACCCAGGCGGCGCGGGTCGTTGAAGCCGTTGCCGAACTTGCGGCCTCGGCTTCGGAGGCGCCGGCCTATGTGATCGCCGACACCACGCCCGTCATGACGGCGCTTTACAGCGACTGGTTGTTCAACGACAAATCCCTCCATGCCATGGCGCTGGCGCACCAGCGCACTTTCACGCACACCCTCGTCACCGGCCTGGACCTGCCCTGGGTGGCCGACGGCCTGCAGCGCGACGGCGCGCATGTGCGTGAGCCGATCGACGCCATGTTGCGGGCCACGCTTGCAGATGGCGGCGTGCCCTACAAGGTCATTTATGGATCGGGCCAGGAGCGCGTGCATAACGCTCTGCTGGCGATAGCGGCCACCCCGATCACACCCGATACCTGCATCCCGACCGGTTCCCCCGCACGCTCGCCGCCGTGGCAATGGCAATGCGACAAATGCAGCGATCCGGTCTGCGAACACCGCTTGTTCAGCCGCATCCTCAAACCCTGAGCCCTGCGGTACAGACGTCCCGTCGCCGCAGCGAACGCCTGTCGTCAGCCCCATTCGTCTGCGCAGGCTTGCAAATGGACCCGGCTCTGCTTAGCATTTCGATCTGACATTGCGTCAATTTGTGACTTTTACAAATTTTTTCACACATTGGCATTTCTGCAGATGCGACCTGGAGCAGCCGATGTCTCATTTCGATCAGCCCGTTCCTTGTGCAACACGCCGCCTCGTCTGGCAACTGCCGGGCGCGGCCCTACTCGCCACCTGCGGCATGCCGGCCTGGACTCAGGCCGCGCCCACGGAGATCCGCTTGGTCTCCGATGAATGGCACAAGACCGCGCGCAAGGACGGTACCGGGCTCTACTTCGACCTGATCCGCATGGTCTATGAGAAACACGGCGTCAAGGTGTAGATCACCATCGTTCCCTACGCCCGCGGCGTGCGCATGGTCGAAGCGCAGCGGGCCGATGCCTGGGTGGCCTCGTTCCTCAACGAAAAGGACTTTCCGCTGTACCCGAAATGGCATTTCGACCGCGATATAGAAGTCGTCATCTTCAAGAAGGAAAAGGCCGCGGGCTGGACCGGCACCGCCTCGTTGCGCGACCAGAAAGTGGGCTGGATGCGCGACTACGGCTTCGACCGCTACATCCGCGAGCCGATGAAGATCAGCGAAGTCGACCACTACGACGACGCCTTCAAGCTGCTTGCCGCCGGCCGCTTCGACTACTTCATCGCCGGCCAGAAGGATATCGACGAAGTGATCAAGAAGACCCAGACCAACACCGCGCCCTTCGACATCCGGCCGCTGATGAACCTGGGGGTGTACCTGGCCTTCGCCAACAATGCACGCGGCGGCGCCTTGCGGAAAATCTGGGACGACGAGATGGAAACCCTGCACAAGACCGACGCGTTCAAGGCCGCCTACAAGAAATACGACCAGCCGTATCCGTTCCCGCTGAACAACTAGCGCCGGCCGAACGCCGTCACCTCGGCTTCACTGCACGCTGCTCGGCCCCGGCAAGGTCACATCCGGCTTCACGAAAAGTTGCGCCGCATCCACCGCGTCGAAGCGGTACTGCTGGCCGCAGAACTCGCAGGCCACTTCCACGTCCTCGCGTTCCGAGAGGATGCCTTCGACCTCGTCACGGCCCAGGCTCTGGATCATGTTGCCCACGCGTTCACGGCTGCAGGTGCAGTGGAACTTCGGCGCGGTCTCGCCCGCATATGGCGCGAACATCAGCACCTGCTCTTCCCAGAACAGGCGGCGCAGGATGGTGTCGACGTCGAGCGTCAACAGCTCCTCGCGCTTCAGCGTCGACGCCAGGTGCGCGATGCGGTTGTAGTGTTCATTGATGCCGATCTCGTCCTCGTCGGCCCGGCTGCCCGCGGCCAGGTTGCCCTCGCCCTTGGCGGGCAGGCGCTGGATCAGCAGGCCGGCGGCCACCTTGTCGTCGGCGGCCAGCACCAGCAGCGTGTCGAGCTGTTCGCTCTGCAGCATGTAGTGCTGCAACACGTCGCTGACCTTCTCGAGCTTCTCGCGCTGGTCACCGAACAGCGGCACCACGCCCTGGTAGGGCTGTTGGCCGGGGAACCTGGTCTTGGGGTCGAGCGTGATGGCGCAGCGGCCCTGGTTGGTCTGGTTGACCATCTGGCTCAGCGTGGCATCGGCCGCCACCTCGCCCATCACGCTGGCGGTGGCGCGCAGGCTCAGGTCGGGCTGCACTTCGACCACGGCCACCTTGACCGGGCCGTCGCCGAACACCTGCAGCACCAGCGCGCCATCGAACTTGATGTTGGACTGCATCAGCGCCGCGGCCGCCGTCATCTCGCCCAGCAGCTCGGCCACCGGCGGTGGGTACGCGCCCACCGTGGTGTTGGACGCGCGCCGGCGCAGGATCTCCTGCCAGGCATCGGTGAGCCGCACGATGGAGCCGCGCACCGGCAGGCCGTCGAAGAGGAATTTATGGAGTTCGGACACGCTGCACCTTGTTTGAAGATTGAAGAACGCGAAGCATGTGAAGCACGTGAAGGACGTGAAGGACGTGAAGGACCGGTCAGCCGATTTTCTTCAGGCCGCCGCGGTAGCGCCGCGCGTTGTCGACATAGTGCTGCGCGCTGCGCTTCAGGCCGGCGATCTGCTCGGGCGTGAGGGCGCGCACCACCTTGGCCGGGCTGCCGAGGATCATCGAGCCATCGGGAAACTCCTTGTTCTCGGTGACCAATGCGCCGGCGCCCACCAGGCAGTTCTTGCCAATGCGCGCGCCGTTCAGCACCACCGCGCCGATGCCGATCAGCGTCTCGTCGCCGATGGTGCAGCCGTGCAGCATCACCTGGTGCCCGATGGTCACACGTTCGCCGATCACCAGCGGCACGCCCGTGTCGGTGTGCAGCACGCTCAGGTCCTGCACGTTCGAGCCACGGCCGATGCGGATGTTGTGGTTGTCGCCGCGGATCACCACGCCGAACCAGACGCTGGCGTCTTCGGCCAGGGTCACGTCGCCGATGACCTCGGCGCTTTCGGCCACCCAGGCCGAAGCCGCCAGGCTGGGCGCCTTGCCATCGAGTTCGTAAAGTGCCATCGTGTTCCTCCTGAGATGCGTGTGTTTTCTACAATTGTAGGGATGGCGCCCCGCCCCGTCGCCCGCGGGTTCTTTCTGCTTTCTCTCTTGCCACTGCGCACCGCCCTGCTTTTTGCCCCGCCTTATGAACCTACGCCACCGTTGTCTTGCGCTGCTGACCGAACGCGACCCCGACCGCAAGGCCGCCGGCGCCCGGCTGCTGGACGCGACAGCGCCGGTCGACCCGGCCGAGGCCATTGCCGAGCCCGCCGGCATTCCCGGCCGGCCGGCGCGGCCCGAGCTGTTCGCCAAGCTGCAGTTCAAGAAACTGTCGTTGCGCACCACGGAAGGCCGCGCCGTGCTGATCCATTCTCTGGCCCATATCGAGCTGAACGCCATCGACCTGGCGCTCGACATCGTCTGGCGCTTCCCCGGCCAGCCGGCCGCTTTTTATGCCGACTGGCTGCAGGTGGCACGCGAGGAAGCGCTGCATTACGAGTTGCTGCGTGACCACCTGCAATCGCTCGGCCATGGATACGGCGACTTCCCGGCCCACACCGGCCTCTGGGACATGGCCGAGCGCACCCGGCACGATCTGCTGGCGCGGCTGGCGCTGGTGCCGCGCACGCTGGAGGCGCGCGGCCTGGACGCCTCGCCCGCGGTGCGCGCCAAACTGGTGGGTGCGGGCGACCACCGGGCCGGCGAGATCCTGGACACGATCCTG
>JAQGMQ010000469.1 GCA_028292305.1 Rhodoferax sp. | reverse complement strand
TGCCGGCCTGCAGGCCCGTACCTGCGAATGTTATGCCGTGGTGAAGACCGAATACGACCGCTTGCTGCCGGACTTGCTGGCGACCTGAAGGCCGGCGGCGGCGTTGCTGAACGGCGTCGCGTTGATCGGTGGCGTTGTCGTGCGGCTATGTGCGTTGGCAGACGGTGGGCCGGCAGGCTTGGGCGCAGACTCGACAGCCCCACTGCCTTTGGACCGCGTCGCCACCCAGCCGCAGCGTCCCACCGAACTGCCCGCCTTGACCTTTGCGCTGAATCATTTGCTCGACCTGCTGGCCCTCCAGGACCGGCGTCTCGTGCTTGCCGCCTGCGACCTGGTGCCGCTGACGCCGCTCGAAGTGTTGTGCGAGGTCGGTCAGCCGACGCGCCACGTGTTCTTTCCGGCGGAGGGATCGGTGTCGCTGATGGCGCCCATCAGTGGCCCGGGCAGCCTGCAGGTCGGGCTGGTGGGCTCTGAAGGCATGGTCGGCGTGCAGCAGTTGCTTGGCGTGAAGACCGTGCCGCTGCAAGCCCGGGTGCAGGACGCGGGCCGCGCCTGGCGCATGCACACCGTCGATTTCGAATTGCACTTTCAGCGCAGCGCGCCCTTGCGCCGCGTGCTGCACCACTACGTGCATGTGCTGATGTGCCAGCTGGCCGCGTCCGCCGCCTGCCTGCGCTCGCACCTGATCGGCCCGCGGCTGGCGCGCTGGCTGCTGATGTGCCAGGACCGCGCTGCCTCGGACCACTTCACCGTGACCCACGAAACCCTGGCGCTGGTGCTCGGCGTGCGCCGCGTCAGCGTGACGCGTGCGGCCGGACAGCTGCAGCGCGACGGCCTCATCACCTACAGCCGCGGCCGGCTCTGCGTGAGCGACCGCCATGGCCTGGAGGCCGCGGCCTGCAGTTGTTATGCGGCCGACCGCAGGGTGTATGCGGACGTGCTGAGCCCGGCCTGAACTTGCCTGCAAGGGGCCAAGGCAGGGCGCCGCCCGCCCGCGCTGGTGCATACGGCCTATGTGATCTAACGCACAGACCAACGTCGGTTACATCCTGACACTCGCGGTCCAGTGGTTGCGCGCCGTTTCCTGGCGACCCACCGAAAACTGTCTGCCGCGCCGCGCGCGGCCTCAAGCCCATGCCCCCTGTGCGACCCACCGCCGACAAGGCGAACCCCAAAGCCCCGACCGGGATCACCGGCTTCGACGACATCACCGGTGGAGGACTTCCTCGGGGGCGCACCACGCTGGTGATCGGCGGGCCGGGGTCGGGCAAGACCATCCTCGGCCTGCAGTTCCTGGTACATGGCGTACACCACGACCAGTCGCCCGGCATCTTCGTGGCCTTCGAGGAACGCGTGTCGCGCATCCTGAGCAATGCCGACAGCTTCGGCTGGAAGCTCGGCGAACTGCAGCAGAAGAAGAAGCTCTGCTTCATCGACGCCCAGCCGCGGCCGGACCTGGTGCAGTCCGGCAGCTTCGACCTGGGCGGGTTGCTGGCGGCGCTCGAGAGCCAGACCCGGGCCATGGGTGCGCGGCGCATCGTCTTCGACGCGCTGGACATCGTGCTGGCGCTGCTGCCCGACCTGGCCACCAAACGCCGCGAGATCTACCGTCTGCACGAATGGCTGCTGGCGCGCGAGCTGTCCGGCCTGATCACGTCGAAGGCCGGCGGCGACGAGACCAGTTCGTTCACCAGCCCGCAGCCGTTCGGCTTCATGCAGTTCATGGTCGACTGCGCGGTCATCCTGAACCACCGCGTGGTGCAAGGGGTGTCGCAGCGCAACCTGCGGGTGCAGAAGTACCGCGGTTCGGCGTTCGACGAAAACGAAGCGCCGTTTCTCATCGGCAGCAGCGGCATCGACGTGGCGGTAGCGCGCATGCCGGCGCGGGTGGGCGCCAACGTGTCCAACGAGCGCCTCTCGAGCGGCGTCGACCGGCTCGACACCATGCTCGGCGGCGGCTACTACCGCGGCGCCACGGTGCTTATCACCGGCTTCCCGGGCACGGCCAAGACCACGCTCAGCGGCGCCTTTGCCGAAGCCGCCTGCCGCCGCGGTGAGAAGACGATGTTCGTGAGCTTCGACTCCGACGGCGAGGAAGTGATCCGCAACCTGGGCTCGGTGGGCATCCGGCTGCAGCGTTATGTGAAGAACGGTCGGCTGCGCATGATCTCGGCGCGCACGCTCAGCGGCAGTGCCGAGACCTACCTGATGCGCATCAAGACGCTGGCCAACGAACACGGCGCGCGCTGCCTGGTGGTCGACCCGGTGTCGACGCTGGCCAAGTCGGGCAACGAACTCACGGCGCACGGCGTGGTCGAGCGGCTCGTCGACTGGTGCAAGGCCGACGGCCTGACCCTGTTCTGCACCAGCCTGGCCGACGAGATGGCCGGCCAGACCGAGGGCGGCTCGCCGCTGCAGATATCAACACTGGCTGACACCTGGATCCACCTCAACGACCTGGTGCAGGCCGGTGAGCGCAACCGCGGCATGTCGATCATCAAGTCGCGCGGCACGGCGCATTCGAACCAGGTGCGTGAACTCATTTTGAGCGATGCCGGTGTGACGCTGGCCGACACCTATACCGCCGGCGGCGACGTGCTGATGGGCACGTTGCGCTGGGAGAAGGAAAGCGCCGACCGCGTGGCCAACGAAGTCGCCGAAGTGGCCGGCAAGCTGAAGCGGGTACGGCTGGACGCCGAAGAGGCCGAGCTCGAAGTGCGTGTGAAATCGCTGCAGGTGGAGCTGGTCGCCAAGCAGGTCGAGAAGGCGCTGCTGGCGCGCACCAACGAGAGCCGCGAGCGCGAGCTCACCCGCCGGCGCACCCGCATGCGCGAGCTGCGCGGTGCGGATGCCCAGGCGCCGGAGCGCAAGCCGTAATGCCGGCTCGCCGCACGGTCTACAAGTTCCGCCTGTACGTGGCGGACGACGCGGTGAACTCGGCCCAGGCCCGGTCCAACCTGCGCAGCATCTGCCGCGACAAGCTGCCCGGCTGCCACGAGGTGGAAGTGGTGGATGTGTTCCTGCACCCCGAGCGGGCGCTGGCCGACGGGGTGTTCCTTACGCCCACGCTGGTCAAGCTGGCGCCGTTGCCGCAGCAGGTCATCGTCGGCACGCTGAGCCAGACCGAGATCGTGCTGCAGGCCCTCGGGCTGGAAGGGGACATGTGATGACCGAGCCCGTCCTGCCGCCGGCCTGGTCCTCGGCGTCGACACCGGCCCCTGCCGCCAGGGTCGAAATATCCTCGCTCATCGAAACCCTGCACGCGGCCGGCCAGCGCCTGGGAGAGCTGACCGGTGGTGAGGTCGATTCGGTGACCAACCAGGATGGCCGCACCCTGCTGCTGCGGCGTTCGCAGGACCAGTTGCGCCACAGCGAGGCGGCCAAGCAGTCGGCCATCCTGAATGCGCTGCCGGCCCAGGTCGCGCTGCTCGATACGCATGGCCGCATCCTGTCGGTCAACGAAGCCTGGCGCCGCTTCAGCAGCCCGCACACGCTGCACGGCGCCAGCGACGAGACCCACCTGAACTACCTCGACGTGTGTGACCAGGCCGAAGGCGAGGGTGCGGCCGATGCCAGGCAGGCCGCCGCCGGCATCCGTGCGGTGGTGCGTGCCGAGGTGGCGCGTTTCTCGTTCGAGTACATCTGCCTGATGCCTTCCGGGCCACGCTGGTTCCTCATGACCGTTACGCCGCTGAACGCCGCGGTGCCGAGCGGCGCCGTGGTCATGCACCTGGACGTGACCGAGCGCAAGCAGGGCGAGGAATCGCTGCTGCGTTTCGGCTCGGCCATGGACGCGGTGGCCGACGCCATCTACCTGGTCGACCGCGCCCGCATGTGTTTCGTGCACGTGAACGACGCCGCCTGCGCATTGCAAGGGCTGCCCCGCGAAACCTTGTTGGCCCTGCCGCCCTGGCAGGCGCTCGAGACCACCCGCGCCGCGCTGGAGCAGTTGTACGACGGCGTGATCCTTGGCGACCAAAAGGCCGAGCCGGTGGAGCTGCAACAACAGCGTCCCGACGGCGGCACGGCCTGGATCGAGCTGCGCCGGCATGCCCAGCGTTCCGGCGACCGTTGGATGATCGTCACCCTGGCGCGCGACGTGACCGAGCGGCGCAACGCGGCCGACCGCATCGCCTACCTGAACCGCGTCTATGCCGTGCTCAGCGGCATCAACACACTGATCGTGCGGGTGCGCGACCGCGGTGAGCTTTTCGCCGAGGCCTGCCGCATCGCCGTCACGCAGGGTGGCCTGCGCATGGCGATGGTGGCGGTGGTCGACGAGGCCGGTTGCTGGATGGTGCCCACCGCGTCGGCCGGCCTGGTGGGCGAGGCCCTGGCCGACGTGCAGCAGGCGTTTTCGTCGTCGCAAGCGGCGTTGAGCGGCGACACCCTGGCCGCGCGCGCGGTGCGCCTGCGGGCACCGGTGGTGCACCTGCGGGGTATGGCCGCGTCCGCGGATCTGCAGGCCGTCACCAGCGCGGTGTATGAACGCGCCGAGATCCACGCGATGGCCGTGTTCCCGCTGTTCGTGGCCGACACAGCGGTGGGCGTGCTGGTGCTGTACGCGGGCGAGGCCGAGTTCTTTCATGACGAAGAACTGAAGCTGCTGAGCGAGCTGGCCGGCGACATCGCCTTCGCCGTGGACCACATCGACAAGCAGGAACGGCTCGACTACCTGGCCTACTACGACGTGCTCACCGGCCTGGCCAACCGCAGCCTGTTCCTGGAGCGGCTGGCCCAGGCCATGCGCGGCGCCACCGCCGGCAAACACCGCATGGCGCTGTACCTGATCGACCTGGAGCGCTTTCGCAACGTGAACGACAGCCTGGGCCGGCCCGCTGGCGACAAGCTGCTGCGCCAGGTGGCCGAGTGGATCACCGTGTTCCTGCGCGACGCCAACCTGCTGGCCCGTGTGGGCCCCAACCTGTTCGCGGTGCTGCTGCCGCAGGTGCGGCAGGAGGGCGATGTGGCGCGGCTGCTGGAGAAGACCATGAAGGCCTTTCTGGAGCATGTCTTCCGGCTCGGCGACGAAGAGCTGCGGCTGGCCGCGAAGGTGGGCATCGCCGTGTATCCCGACGACGCGGTCGACGCCGATGCGCTGTTCCGCAACGCCGAGGCTGCCCTCAAGAAAGCCAAGGCCTCGGGCGACCGCTACCTGTTCTACACCCAGCGCATGAACGACAGCATGGCCGGCCGCCTCACGCTGGAAAAGCAGTTGCGCCAGGCGCTGGAGCGGCGCGAATACGTGCTGCACTACCAGCCCAAGATCCACATTGCCAGCGGGCAGCTCACCGGCGTCGAAGCCTTGATCCGCTGGCAGGACCCGCGCACGGGTCTGGTGCCGACGGGCCGTTTCATCCCGGTGCTGGAAGAGACCGGCCTGATCTACGAAGTCGGCCGCTGGGCATTGCAGCAGGCCATCGCCGACCACCTGCGCTGGCGCACCATGGGGCTCGAGGCGGTACGCATCGCGGTGAATGTATCGGCACTGCAGCTGCGCCACCGCGGCTTCATCGGCGAAGTGCAGGCCGCCATCGGCGTGGATGCGCTGGCCTCGGCGGGGCTCGAGCTGGAGATCACCGAAAGCCTGGTCATGGAAGACATCGCCACCAGCATTGCCAGCCTGCTGGCGCTGCGCGCGATGGGAATCACCGTGGCCATCGACGACTTCGGCACCGGTTTCTCGTCGCTGAGCTACCTGGCCCGGCTGCCGGTGGACACGCTGAAGATCGACCGCTCCTTCGTGGTCGACATGACCACGGGCGCGCAAGGGCTGGCGCTGGTGTCAACCATTGTTGAACTGGCGCATTCCCTGAAGCTCAAAGTGGTGGCCGAAGGCGTGGAGACCGCGCAGCAGAAGAGCCTGCTGAAGTCGCTGGCCTGCGACGAGATGCAGGGCTACCTGTACAGCAGGCCCGTGCCGCGTGAGACGCTGGAGGCGAATTTCCTGCAGCGGGTGTTGACCGCCTAGCCGATCAGGCGACCAACTCGAACACGATGTCCTGCGCGCCTTCCCACAACACCTTGGTGCCCAGCGCACGCAGCTGGTCCTTGCCTTCGACGATGGTCAGGAAGTGGTTGCCGGCCAGCTGGCCCATCTTGCTGGAGAAGCTGCAGCTGCCATAGGCCAGGATGATCTCGGTCTCGCTGTAGCCGCCGGGGTAGAACAAAATGTCGCCCACCGACGGGTGGCTGGTGTGGTTCTCGAAATCCACGCCGAGCTTGAATTCACCCATGGGTATCCAGCAGCCTTCGCCGCTCCAGCGCACGTGGATCAGCTTCTGTCGGTAGGGCAGCAGCTTCAGGAAGGCGGCCACGGTTTCGGGCGCGTCGGGATGGGTTTCGGCAGTGAAGACGTGGCCGCAGGAGGTGATTCGAAGTCGGGTCATCGCAAAGTATCCGGTATGACGGGTGAATGGAATGGTCGGTCAGACGCCGGCTGGGCCAAGGCCGTGC
>JAQGMQ010000447.1 GCA_028292305.1 Rhodoferax sp. | reverse complement strand
GATGACTTCCTCGACTGGGGCTGGCGTTATCCGTTCTATGTGGCCTTCGCGGTCAACGTCGTGGCCTTGTTCGCGCGGCTGCGGCTGGTGGTGACCAATGAATACACCAAGCTGCTCGAAGAACGCGAACTTGAACCCGTGGGCGTGATGGAAATGTTGCGCACGCAGAAGGCCAACCTGTTCATCGGCGCATTCGCCTCGCTCGCAAGTTACGCACTGTTTCACCTGGTCACCGTGTTCCCGCTGTCGTGGATCATGCTGAAGTGGACCCGTTCGGTCGACGAAGTGCTGGGCGTGCAGATCATCGGCGGCGGCATCCTGATCGTGGGCACGATGGCTTCAGGCGTGATCGCCGACCGCATCGGCCGGCGCAGCACGCTGGGCATCGCCGCCGTGCTGATCGGCATCTTCAGCCTGTTCGCGCCCTGGTTGTTGAGCAGCGGCCCGCGCGGGCAGGACGCGTTCATTCTGGTCGGCTTCGCGCTGCTCGGCTTGTCCTATGGCCAGGCGGCCGGTGCGGTGAGTGCCAACTTCGGCTCCAAGTACCGCTACACGGGTGCGGCACTCACGTCCGACTTCGCCTGGCTCATCGGCGCCGCGTTTGCGCCACTGGTGGCGCTGGGCCTGTCGGCCAACTTCGGCCTGGCCTACCTCAGCGCCTACCTGCTGTCGGGTGTGGTGTGCACGCTGGTGGCGCTGCGCATCAACCGCGACATGGCCCGCACCTGACCCACCTGCCCACCTGACCCACCTTGCCCGCTTGGCGCCATTGGCGCGCCGGCGCTGCGCACATGCGCGTGCCGCCTACGGGCGCATCAGCAGGCGCTGACAAGCCACCGCCACGGCGCTGCACACACTCGGGCTTTTCAACGCCAAGGAGTTGACTATGCCCAAGGGTGACAAATCGAGCTACACCGGCAAACAAAAGCGCCAGGCCGAACATATCGAAGAAGGCTACGAGGACCGCGGCACGCCCAAGGCCGAGGCCGAACGCCGGGCTTGGGCCACGGTGAACAAGGAAACCGGCGGCGGCAAGAAAAGCGGCTCGGGCCGCGGCAAGGCCACGGACCCTGCGCCATCGAAGAAGGGCGGCAAGCTGGGTGGCGCGGCCGCCGCGGCGCGCCCGGCCGCCGACCGTTCGGCAGCCGCCAAGAAGGGCGCAGCCACGCGCAAGCGCAACGCCGCGGCAAAGTAGGCTGACTGGCCCCGACGGGGCTGACGCCACGGTGCGCTGCACGCGGGCGAGGTTGTGGGACGCCACCCAACCCGGCTGTAGGGCACGGTCGGGCTTTGGTCGTATTCGCGCCGCGGCGGGAACCCCTGCCCGGCAGCAGGCTCTGATCGGCAGCACAATCTTTTGAAATCGTTTTCAGATTGTTTGCCCCAGCGCCTTGCAGGAGACCCCAGCCCATGTCCGCAGCCCCGACCGCGCCAGCCGCGACCCTCGTCATCTTTGGCATCACGGGCGACTTATGTCACCGGTTGCTGATGCCTTCCCTGATCCACATGACCGCGTCGAAGCTGATCGGCGATGGCGTCCACGTCATTGGCATCGGTCGCAGTGAAGGCGATGACGAGTGGCTGCGTGCCAGCTTTGAAAACTTCAACGCGGAAGCTGGTGGTGAAGGCGAGGAAGCCGGCGGCGACCCGCGGGGCGAACGCACCGCCTGGAAGTCGCTGCGCCCGCGCATCAGCTACCTGCGCGGCGACATGACCGACGCCGAAACGTACAAGCAGTTGCGCCAACGCTTCGCCGATGAAGGCACGGCCAACGCTGTGTTCTATCTGGCCATGGCGCCAAAATTCTTCGGTGACGCGGTGGAGCACCTGGCGGATGCCGGCCTGCTCGACGAGTCGGCCGGGTTTCGCCGCGTGGCGATCGAAAAACCCTTCGGCCGCGACTTCCTTTCGGCGCGCGAGTTGAACGAACGCATCCTGGCCCGCGCCACCGAAGGCCAGATCTACCGCATCGACCATTTCCTCGGCAAGGAGACGGTGCAGAACGTGATGACCACCCGCTTCGCCAACGCCATGATCGAAGCCGTGTGGAACAGCCACTACATCGACCACGTGCAGATCACCAGCAGCGAAACGGTGGACGTGGGCAAACGCGGCGGCTTCTTCGACGCCAACGGCACCTTGCGCGACATGGTGCCCAACCACCTGTTCCAGTTGCTGGCCATGGTCTGCATGGAGCCGCCGAATGCGTTCGACGCGGAATCGGTGCGCAACGAACGCTCCAAGGTGCTTGAAGCCGTGCGCGGGCCCGACGCCGACGAAGTGGCGCAGGACGCGGTGCGTGGCGCCTACACCGCGGGCGAAGTGGCCGGCCGGCCGGTGGGCGACTACCTGGCCACGCCCGAAGTGGCGGCCGGCAGCCGCACCGAAACCTATGTGGCGCTGAAGCTGTCGGTGGACACCTGGCGCTGGGCCGGCGTGCCGTTCTACCTGCGCACCGGCAAGGCCCTGTCGCACCGCGACACCGAGATCGTCGTCACCTTCAAGACCGTGCCGTTCACCCGCTTCGCCCGGCTGAAGCATGACGGCGCCGCCACCGCCGCGCGGCTGCCGCCGAACCGGCTGGTGATCCAGCTGCAGCCCGACGAAGGCCTGAGCATCGACTTCGTCGCCAAGCGCCCCGGCCCGGTGATGGACACCGCACCCGTGAAGCTGGCCTTCAACTACAAGGACAACTTCGACCTGGCCCACACCACAGGTTACGAGACGCTGCTCTACGACATCCTCATCGGCGACCAGACACTCTTCCAGCGCGCCGACGGCATCGAAGCCGCCTGGCGCGCCGTGCAGCCCGTGCTCGACGCCTGGGCCGCCGGCGGTGCGCCCGAGCCCTATACCGCCGGCAGCGCCGGGCCGTCAGCAGCCGATGACTTGATGGCGCGCGACGGCCGGGCCTGGCACCGGTTGGGCACGTGAACATGCAGGCCGATCCGATCCGCCTCGTCGTCAGCGACATCGACGGCACCATGGTGCGGCATGACAAGAGCCTGTCGCCCGGCAACATCGCAGCCGTCAAGCGGCTGGCCGCGGCTGGTATTCCGCTCACGCTGATCAGCGCGAGGCCCATGCACGGCATGTTGTGGATCGCCGATGCGCTCGGCATCGAAGGGCCGTTCGGCGCTTTCAACGGCGGCACCGTGTTCAACCGAAGTGGTGTCATCGGCACGCCGAGCCGTCTGCCCCAGGACGTGTGCCTGCGCATCCTGTCGCTGCTCGATGCAGCGGGTGTGGACGTGTGGGTCTTTGCCGACGAGAAATGGTACGCGCGCAACGACAGCAACCCGCATGTGCCACGCGAGAAACTGTCGTCCGGCCTCATGCCTACGCTCTGCGACG
>JAQGMQ010000407.1 GCA_028292305.1 Rhodoferax sp. | reverse complement strand
CGCTGAGGAGCGGAGGATTCGGCGGATCAGGGCTGGCGTTGTTTGAGCCGCAGGCGAGTTTAGCCAGACCCCGCCGAATCCGAGCACGGCAGGGTATCCGCAGCGAAAACGGAGTTGCAGACAGCGGGGGCGGCATCGATGGACTACGTTTCTTGTGTGCGCACAAGAAAGGTAGTTCGCCTGCCGGGCGAGTCCGGCCAGCGGCGAAAGTCAACGCTGGCTGACTCAACGGGCTGAACCAACCGAAGTCGCTTCGACAGGCTCAGCACCACCGGAGCGTGAGGCAACAACCAGCCGCCTCCAACCCCAATCCAACCCCAATCCAACCCCAAACCACCCTCAAGGCTTGATCCGCACCTCAACCCGCCGCGCCTCAGCCGTCTGCCCCCCCACCTGCACCTGCTCCGGCTTGGCCAATTCAATCTTGTCCTCCCCAACCCCGGCAACCTTCAACGCATCCCGCACCGCCAGCGCCCGCTGCTTCGCCAACTCCTCGTTCTTCGCCGGGTCGCCGGTGGTGTCGGTAAAGCCACTGATCACCAGGCCTTTGCCGGCCAGCGCGGCGGTCACCACCTCGCTGAGTGCCTGGGTCGCGCCCATGGCCAGTTCGGCCTTGCCGGTCGCGAAGTAGAACTTCACGATGCCACCCTCCACGCGGATGGAGGCGGCGTCGGCCAGTGCGGCGGAGCCCGTCGCGGAAGCGGCTGCAACCGGTGGGCCGCCGTGGATCTGCATCACCAGCGGCACGATCAGCAGGGCCACGATGTTGATGATCTTGATCAGCGGATTGACTGCCGGCCCGGCCGTGTCCTTGTACGGGTCGCCCACGGTGTCGCCGGTCACTGCTGCCTTGTGGGTTTCGGAGCCCTTGCCGCCGTGGTGGCCGTCTTCGATGTATTTCTTGGCGTTGTCCCAGGCACCGCCGCCGGTGCACATCGAGATCGCGACGAACAGGCCGGTGACGATGGTGCCCATCAAGAGGCCGCCCAATGCGGCTGGCCCGAGGGCCAGGCCGACCACGATCGGCACCACCACCGGCAGCAGCGACGGGATCATCATTTCGCGGATGGCGGCACTGGTCAGCATGTCGACCGCACGGCCGTATTCGGGCTTGGCCGTGCCTTCCATGATGCCGGGGATGTCGCGGAACTGGCGCCGCACTTCGACCACCACCGCGCCGGCCGCGCGGCCCACGGCTTCCATCGCCATCGCGCCGAACAGGTAGGGGATCAGGCCGCCGATGAACAGGCCGATGATCACCATCGGGTTGCTCAAGTCGAAGGTGATGGCGCGGCCGTAGGCTTCCAGCTTGTGGGTGTAGTCGGCGAACAGCACCAGCGCGGCCAGGCCGGCCGAGCCGATGGCGTAGCCCTTGGTGACGGCCTTGGTGGTATTGCCCACGGCGTCCAGCGGGTCGGTCACGTCGCGCACGCTTTTCGGCATCTCCGCCATCTCGGCGATGCCGCCGGCGTTGTCGGTGATGGGGCCGTAGGCGTCGAGCGCCACCACGATGCCGGCCATGCTCAGCATGGCCGTGGCCGCCACTGCGATGCCGTATAGGCCGGCCAGCGCATACGACACCCAGATGGCGATGCACACGAAGATCACCGGCCAGGCCGTGGACCGCATCGACACACCCAGTCCGGCGATGATGTTGGTGCCGTGGCCGGTGGTCGATGCCTGCGCGATGTGTTTCACCGGCGGGTACTGGGTGCCGGTGTAGTACTCGGTGACCCACACCAGCGCGGCCGTCAGCACCAGGCCCACGGCGCAGGCGCCGAACAGGCGCATCTGGCTGCCGGTGGTGCGGATGATGTCGTCGGGCATGAGCCAGGTGGTGACGAAGTAGAAGGCGATCAGCGACAGGATGCCCGCCACGGCCAGGCCCTTGTACAAGGCCGGCATCACGTTCTTCATGCCGGGCGAGGCCTTGACGAAGAAGCAGCCGATGATGGACGCGACGATGGACACCGCGCCCAGCGCCAGCGGGTAGACCACGGCATTGGTGCCGCCGCCCACCAGCAACAGCGAGCCCAGCACCATGGTGGCGATCAGCGTGACGGCATAGGTCTCGAACAGGTCTGCCGCCATGCCGGCGCAGTCACCGACGTTGTCGCCCACGTTGTCGGCGATCACGGCCGGGTTGCGCGGGTCGTCCTCGGGAATGCCGGCTTCGACCTTGCCCACCAGGTCGGCGCCCACGTCGGCGCCCTTGGTGAAGATGCCGCCGCCGAGCCGCGCGAAGATCGAGATCAGCGACGAGCCGAACGCAAAGCCGATCAGCGGGTTGAGCATGGTGCCCAGCGGCCGCTCGGGTGTGGGCCCGCCTGCCGTCAGATACCAGTAGAAGCCCGTCACGCCGAGCAGGCCCAGGCCCACCACCAGCATGCCGGTGATGGCGCCACCGCGAAAGGCCACGTCGAGCGCCGGCCCGATGCCGCGGGTGGCGGCCTGCGCCGTGCGCACGTTGGCGCGCACCGAAACGTTCATGCCGATGAAGCCGCAGGCGCCCGAAAGCACCGCGCCGATGACGAAGCCCACCGCGGTGATGCCGCCGAGAAAGATGCCCATCAGCACCGCCAGCACCACGCCGACGATGGCGATGGTCTTGTACTGTCGAGCCAGGTAGGCGGCCGCCCCGGTCTGGATGGCCGCCGCGATCTCCTGCATGCGGGCGTTGCCCGCGTCCTGGGAGAGGATCCAGCTGCGCGCCCAAAAGCCGTAAGCCACGGCGATCAGCCCGCAGACGAGCGCAAGAATCAGCGCTGAGTTGCCAGTCATAGGTTGTGTCTCCAATTGTTGTTTCGCGGGAAGGAAGCGCCACGCAAACGGCACTCCCGTTGCGTTGCTTCCTCGTTACCCGCGCCACACAAGGTGACGGAGACGAATGGCCAACAAGGGCAATATATGCCGAAACATTGCGCGGCGTCACCCTGGCAGGCTTGCCGGGCGTGGCATCGGCGCAAAACCAGGGTTTGTCCCCATGGATCGGCAGGGGGGCTGCGGCCGCTGAGGCAAAATCGAGGGCAGATTCCGTCGACCGGATTCGACTTCGAACCATTCATTCAACTACAGCAAAGCAGAACCACCATGTCGCTGAACCACGTTTCCCCCGGCAAGAACGCCCCCGATGCCTTCAACGTCATCATCGAGATTCCGATGAACGCCGACCCGATCAAGTACGAGGTGGACAAGGAATCCGGCGCGATCTTCGTCGACCGCTTCATGACCACGGCCATGCACTACCCGACCAACTACGGCTATGTGCCGCAAACGTTGAGCGGCGACGGCGACCCGGTCGACGTGCTGGTGATCACCCCTTACCCGCTGTTCCCCGGCGTGGTCGTCACCTGCCGCCCGATCGGCATCCTGATGATGGAAGACGAAGCCGGCGTGGACGGCAAGGTCCTGGCCGTGCCCACCGACAAGATTCTGCCGATCTACACCCACTGGCAAAAGATCGAAGACGTGAACCAGATGCGCCTGAAGGCCATCACCCACTTCTTCGAACACTACAAGGACCTGGAAAAGGGCAAGTGGGTCAAGGTCATCGGCTGGGAAGGCATCGACTCGGCGAAGAAGGAAATCATGGACGGGATCGCCAACTACAAGAAGTAGGCGCTCCTCAAGTCTTTTGGCTTCACTCCCTGTCCCGCGTGCGGGAGAGGGCCGGGGTGAGGGCCGTTGTTCCGCGGGCCGCGTTCACACCGCGCCCCTGTTCCGGGCTTTGCCCGGTTCCCCAATTCCCTCTCCAAAAGCCAGCCCTTGAACCAGACCGTCATCTCCTCCATCCTGCCGGTCGTCCTTCTCATC
>JAQGMQ010000366.1 GCA_028292305.1 Rhodoferax sp. | reverse complement strand
CCGCCGTGCATGGCGACGATGTGATGCACCTGCGCGACCAGGTGGCCTGGGACCGGCCCATCACCGGGAAACTGATCGGCGCCCACGCCTACCTCGGCGCCGTGCCGATGGCCGAGGCCCTGGCCGACGGCGCCGATGTGGTGGTGACGGGCCGCGTCGCCGACTCGGCCCTGTTCGCGGCACCGGCCTTGCGCTATCTCGAAGCGGGCGAGGCTGCGCTGGCGGGCGCGCTGGCCGTGGGCCATCTGCTCGAATGCGGCGGCCAGCTGACCGGCGGCAATTTCGACCCGGTGGGCCACGCGCTGCTGAGCGCCGCCGACTACGCCCAGCTCGGTTATCCGATGGCCCATGTGTATGCCGACGGCACGGCCGAGATCCGCTTGCTCGACGGCGCGCCCGGCATCCTGGATGCGGAGACCTGCACCCTGCAGCTGCTGTACGAGGTGCACACCCCGGCGCGTTACGCCACGCCGGATCTGATCCTCGACTTCAGCGGCATCCGCTTCGAGCAGCTGGGCAAGAACCGCGTGTACATGTCGGGCGCGCGTTCCTGGGGGCCGCCGCCCACGCTCAAGGTGGCCGGTTTTCTGGAGTTGCCGGGCTTCATCGCCGACCTGGAAATAGGCTTTGCCGGCAGCGGCGCGCTGGCCCGCGCCCAGCGTGCGGCCGAGACCTTGCGGCTGCGCTTGTCAGCATGGGATGACACCGACATCGCCATCGACCTGGTGGGCGTGAACTCGGTGCTGCGTGCGGGCTCGGCGCCGATGCAGGCCGCGCCGGCCGAGCTGCGCGTGCATGTGTCGGCGCGCTGCGCCGACCTCGACAGCGCCCAGCTCATCGAAGACGAAATCTATGCGCTCACCTTGTCCGGCCCGGCGGGTGGCTGCAGCGTGCGCAGCGAACGGCGACCCCGCATCGAGGTGCTGGACGGCTACATCGCGCCAGGCCTGGTGAAGCCGCAGATCGAATGGAGTCAGGCATGAACACATCCAACCCCTGTGTCGTGCGGGTCGGCGACATCGCCACCGGCCGCGCCGGCGACAAAGGCAATGTGCTGGACCTGACCCTGGTGGCCCGCGACGACCCGGCCTATGCGCTGCTGGGCCAGGCGCTGTCGGCCAACGCGGTGCGCGCGGCGCTGAACCGGGTGGTGCCCGGGCCGGTGCAA
Source organism: Rhodoferax sp. (assembly GCA_028292305.1). Taxonomy (GTDB): domain Bacteria; phylum Pseudomonadota; class Gammaproteobacteria; order Burkholderiales; family Burkholderiaceae_C; genus Rhodoferax_B. The sequence continues at coordinate 7,273 of JAQGMQ010000366.1, read as the reverse complement.
CGCTACGAGATCGCCGGCCTGCGCGCGCTCAAATACGTGGCGCCCGAAGCCCTGGCCGGCGGCGTGTACGCGTCGTTGCGGCCGGGCCTGCATTGGCAGAAGGCCGCCATCTGGCTGCTGCTGGATCTGGAGATCGACCCCGCCACGGCGCAGCTGCGGCTGCCCGGCATTTCTGTTGCTTCCTGAGGGCTAGCGCCATGCACACCAACGACTACAGCACCATCGCCTGCCAGGTGGCCGACGACGGCATCCTGACCCTCACGCTGAACCGGCCCGACCGGCTCAACGCCTTCACCGTCCGCATGGCCGAGGAGCTGATCGACGCCTTCACCCAGGCCAGCGACGACGACGCGGTGCGCGCGGTGGTGGTCACCGGCGCGGGCCGGGCCTTCTGCGCCGGCATGGACCTGGCCGACCAGACCAACGCCAATGTGTTCGGCCTGAACGAGTCGCTGCGCCCGACCATGCGCGACATGGACGAACGCTTCGACGACCCGGAGATCGTGCAGGGTGTGCGCGACACCGGCGGCCGGGTCACGCTGGCCATCTTCGCCTGCAAGAAGCCGGTGATCGCCGCGGTGAACGGCGTGGCGGTGGGCATCGGCTCCACCATGACCCTGGCGATGGACGTGCGCATCGCCACCGCGCAGGCGCGCTTCGGCTTTGTGTTCGGCAAGCTGGGCATCGTGCCCGAGGCCTGTTCGAGCTGGTTTCTGCCGCGTGTGGTGGGCCTGCCGAAGGCGCTGGAATGGACTTACAGCGCCGAGCTGATCAGCGCCCAGGCGGCCCTGGATGCCGGGCTGGTGAGCCAGCTGGTGGCGCCGGAGGCCTTGCTCGAAGAGGCCTACCGCATCGCCCGCCAGTTCACCAGCGGCCGCTCGCCGGTGTCGGTGGCGCTGATCCGCCAGATGATGTACCGCAACTCCGGCGCCGAGCACCCGGTGCAGGCGCACAAGGTCGAGTCGCTGGCGGTGTTCTATGCCAGCCTGCAGGACGGCAAGGAAGGCGTGGCCGCGTTCCGCGAAAAGCGCAGCCCGGCCTTCCGCGACCAGGCCTCGAAGATGCCCGACTTCTACCCCTGGTGGGAATGAGGGCCGCCGCATGCGCCGTGTAGCCATCATCGGGGCCGGGGCCGCCGGCCTGTGCGCGGCGCGGCACCTGCTGGCCAGGGGCATGGCCGTGGTCATCTTCGAGATGGGCAGCCGCGTCGGCGGGCTGTGGGTCTACGAGAACGACAACGGGCTCAGCCCGGCCTACCTGTCGCTGCACATCAACTCCGAGAACCGCGTGACGGCCTACAAGGATTTCCCCTTCCCCGATGGCGCGCCGCTGTACCCCGACCACGTGCAGATGGCGGCCTACCTGGAGGCTTATGCCGCGCACTTCGCGCTGCGCCAGCACATCCGCTTTCGCAGCAAGGTGGCGGCGGTGGAAGCAGCGCCGGGCGGCGGCTGGACGGTGCGGCTGGCGGCAAACAGTGGGGACGGCGCGGCCGAGCGATTCGATGCGGTGGTGGTGGCCTCGGGCCACCAGGGCGTGCCACGGCACCCGCCGTTCGCCTGGGACTTCGGCGGCCACTACCTGCATGCCCACCAGTACCGGGTGCCCGGACCTTTCAAGGGCCGGCGCGTGCTGGTGGTGGGCGTGGGCAACAGCGCCTGCGACATCGCCTCCGACATCTGCACCGTCACCGCGTCGACCACCATGGCCGCCCGCTCGCCAGTGCTGCTGATGCCGCGCATGTTCCTCGGCGTGCCCACGGCCCGGGTGCTGGCCAAGGTCGAGAAGCCGTGGCTGCCCTGGCCGGTGCGCCGCTCGTTCCGCGAACTCGTGGCCCGCGTGAGCCACGGCCGCATGGAGCAATGGGGCTTCGTGACGCCGCGCACACGCACCCACCCGGCGGGTCATCACCTGTTGATCGGCCACTTCATCTGGAACCGCATCCAGGCCCGGCCCGGTGTGGCCTCGGTCAGCGGCAACACCGTGACCTTCACCGACGGCAGGGCGGAAGACTTCGACACGATGATCGCCGCCACCGGTTACGAGGTCGACCTGCCGTTTCTGAATGCCGAGGTCTCGCCGGTGCGCGGCCGCTGGCTCGAGCTGTTTCGCCAGGTGGTGCGGCCGGGGCAGCCGGGGCTGTACTTCCTGGGCTTCTTCAATGTCAGCGGCGGCGGCAACATCCGCATGATGGACGACCAGGCCGAATGGGTGGCCGCGCTGGAGGCCGGCGAGGTCAGCCTGCCCGCGCCGGACACCATGCGCCGCATGATCGAGAAGGACCGCGAGGCAACGGCCAGGCTGTACCCGGACAGCCCGCGTTATGCCCTGGAACTCGACCCGCGCGCCTACCGTGCGGCACTGGCCGGCGAGATGCGGCGGAAGACCGCGCGATGACCGCTCCCGACCCGATGCCCACCCACGGCGCCAGCAAGCTGGTGCTGCGCTCGCTGGTGCACACCGGCTTCTGCCGGCCGGATGCGGCGCTGGTAGAAATCATTGCGTCGACCGATGTGACCAGGCTCAGCGAGCTGGTCGGTCGCATGTACACCATGAACGCCAGCCTGCGTGCGTTCGGCCCGGGCGCGCTGCCGGTCGCGGGCGTGGTGACCACCGCCAAGTGCCCGCCCGGCGACAACCTCGGCCTGGTCAAGGCGCTCACGCTGGTGGAGGCCGGCGACGTGCTGGTGGTCGACGCGCAGGGCTTTGCCAACTGGTGCCTGGGCGGCTTCCAGCTGCTGCGCCACACCCGCGAACAGCGCGGCCTGGCCGGGCTGGTGGTCAACGGCGCCTACCGCGACGTGGCCGAGGCGCAGCAGGCCGGCTTTCCCATTTATGCCACCGCCGTGGCGCCGTATTCGGGGCCGAAGGCCGGCCCCTGCGAGGTCAATGTGCCGGTGTGTTGCGGCGGCGTGGTCGTGCACGCGGGCGACGTGATCTCGGCCAGCGCCGAGGGCATCGTGGTGGTGCCGCAGCGGGCGGTGCGCGACGTCGCCGAGGCCATCCAACGCGCCGCCCGCCTGGCACCCAACGACGACGCGCTGGTGCGCGCACTGTTCCACAAGGCCGAACACATGGACTGCGATGTGCGCGCCTCACCCCACCCGAAAGAACCAGCTTCATGAGCCACATCGTCGCGTGTATGGATGTCTGGGTGCCCGCCGTGCAAGCGGTGGTGCAACAAGCCGCGCCACCGGAATTCGAACTGCGGTTTGCGCGCAGCTACGACGAGGCCGAGCAGATGGCCCTGGTCGCGCCCGCCGAGTTCCTGCTGACCGGCCTGGCGCCGGTTTCCGAGGCCATGCTGCGCCATGCCACGCGGGTGCGCATGGTGCAGAAGTGGGGCATCGGCATCGACAGCATCGACGTGGCCGCGATGCGGCGCATGGGCATCCCGCTGATGATCGCGGCCGGCTCGAACGCGGCACCGGTGGCCGAGCTGGCCATCGCGCTGATGCTGGGCGTGTACCGGCGCCTGCCTTACGTGAACCGGGCCCTGCGCGAAGGCAGATTTCCCATGTCGGAAATGCGTGAGACCTGTTTTCAGATCAGCGGCAAGACGGTGGGCCTGGTCGGCTTCGGCAACATCGGCCGCATGCTGGCGCGGCGCCTGCGCGGCTTCGACGCCAGGCTGATCTACTTCGATGCGCGGCCGGCCGATGCCGAGACCGAACGCGCCCTGGGCGCCACCTATGCGCCGCTGGCCGAGGTGCTGGCGCAGAGCGACATCGTCAGCCTGCATGCGCCGCTGACGCCCGAGACCGCGCGGATGATCAACGCGACCTCCATCGCCAGCATGAAGGACGGCGCGGTGCTGATCAACACCGCGCGCGGCGGCCTGGTCGACGAGGCGGCGCTGTATGCGGCGCTGGTCAGCGGCAAGCTGCGCGGCGCCGGGCTCGACGCGTTCGACCCCGAGCCGCCCTCCAGGGACAACCCGCTGCTGACGCTCGACCAGGTGGTGGCCACGCCGCATGCGGGCGGCGGCGTGTTCGACAACGTGGCGCAGGTGGCGCGGCACACGCTGGGCAACATCCAGCGCTTCCTGCGGGGCGAAGCCATCCCGCAGCAGGACGTGATCATCCCCGTCAGGGCCGCGGCATGAACCCGCCAACCCCGGCCGGCCCCGTGCTGCGCAACCCGCTGGCCGACACACTGAACGCCGGCCGGCTCGGCATCTCGATGCTGATCAAGCAGGTGCAGAGCGTGGACATCGCGGTGGCGGCGCAGTCCTGCGGCTTCGACGCGATCAACATCGACCTGGAGCATTCGGTGATCCCCGAAGCCGCCGCCGCGCAGATCTGCGTGACGGCCCTGCAGGCCGGCATCACGCCGCTGGTGCGCATCCCCAGCCACGACGCCCACTACGCCAACCGCATCCTGGACGCCGGCGCGCTGGGCGTGGTGGTGCCGCATGTGGGCTCGGCCGAAGAAGCCCGCGCCATTGTGCAGGCCTGCCGGTTTGCGCCGCTGGGCGCGCGTTCGGTGGCCGGCAGCTGGCCGCACCTCGGCTACCGGCAATGGCCGGCCGATGTGGCGCGCCGCGTGCTGGACGCGAACACCCTGGTGATCGTCATGCTCGAAACCCCCGAAGCGGTGGAGCGCGCGGATGAGATCGCCGCCGTGCCGGGCGTGGACATCCTGCACGTGGGCGCGACCGACCTCAGCGATGCGCTGGGCATTCCGGGTCGGTTTGCCGACCCGGCGATCGCCCGCAGCTTCGAGCGCGTGGTGGCCGCCTGCCGCAAGCATGGCAAGTTCGCCGGCGCGGGTGGCCTGGCCAGTGTGCCGGAGGTGATGCAGGCGATGGTTCGGCGGGGCGTGCGCTTCGTCACGGCCGGCAGCGAATGGGACTTCATGCTGGCCGCGGCACGCCAGCGCGCGCAAGCCCTGCGGCAACTCTCGATGGAGCCATGAGATGGATTTCGAACCGGATCGACTCGAGAAATTTCTGAAGCGGGAGGTCGATGGTCTCGCCGGCCCGATGCGCCTGGAACGCATCGGCGGCGGCCAGTCGAACCCGACCTTCTTCGTCAGCTTCGACAACCGCGCGCTGGTCTTGCGCAAGCAGCCGGGCACCAGGCTGCTGCCGTCGGCCCATGCGGTGGACCGCGAATACCGCGTGATGAAGGCCCTGGCCGCCACCGACCTGCCGGTGCCGACGATGCTGCTGTTCCATGCCGAGCCCGACGTGGTCGGCACGCCCTTCTACATGATGGAGCGGCTCGCCGGCCGGGTGTTTCCCAACTACGCGCTGCCCGGCATGGCGCCTGCCGAGCGGCGTGCGATCTACCTGGCGATGGCCGAGACCATGGCCCGGCTGCACCAGGTCGACTGGGCGGCGATCGGCCTGGCCGACTACGGCCGCGCCGGCAGTTATTTCTCACGCCAATTGGCCCGCTGGACCAAGCAGTGGCAGATGTCACGCACCCGCGACAGCGCAGACATCGACCGGCTCATGGCCTGGCTGCCGGCCCACATGCCGGACGAACGCGAGACCACCATCTGCCACGGCGACTTTCGGCTCGGCAACCTGATGTTCCACCCCACCGAACCGCGCGTGGTGGGGGTGCTCGACTGGGAGCTGTCGACGCTCGGCCATCCGCTGGCCGATGTCGCCTTCAACTGCATCGCGTACCACACCTGTCCGGCCGAATACGGCGGCATCCGTGGCGAAGACCTGGCGGCGCTGGGCATTCCGTCGGAGGCCGAATACCTGCAGCATTACTACCGCCACAGTGGCCGCAGCGGCAACACCGATGGCGTGACGACGTTCCACTTCGCGTTCGCGCTGTTCCGGCTGGCGGTGATTTTCGAGGGCATCGCCGCGCGCGCGCTGAGTGGCAACGCCAGTTCCGACAACGCGGCCGAGGTCGGCGAACTCGGGCCGATCTTCGCGCGGCGCGCGGTCGAGATGATCGACGCCGCGGCCTGAACCGGTCGACACCAAAGGACACATGAACATGACACGATGGGACGACACCTGGCCCGCCACGCGGCTCGAAGCGCACTTCGGCGACCGCGTGGTGCGCTGCTTCGCGGAACGCCCGGGCAGCCTGTATGGCCTGCTGGCCGACGCGGCGGCCCGGCATCCGGCTGGCACGGCGCTGGTCTGCGGCGACGAACGCCTCAGCTGGCAGGCGCTGCTGGTATTGACCACGCGCCTGGCCGGCGGGCTGGCGCAGCGCGGCGTGCAGGCGGGCGACCGGGTGGCGATGCTGATCGGCAACCGCACCGAGTTCGTGACCACGCTGTTTGCCGCCGCCCACCTGGGCGCCATCGCCGTGCCGCTGAGCACCCGCGAACAGACACCCGGGCTGGCCTACATGCTCAACGACTGCAGCGCGGCGGCGCTGGTGTTCGATGCGGACACGGCCAGCCGCCTGCCGACCGCGGACGCGGTGCCGGCGTTGCGGCTGCGGATCGTCATCGGCGGTGCGGTCGGTGCGGTCGGTGCAGTCGGTAGCGCGGAAGCCTTTGCCGATGTGCTGTCGCCCGCGGTGGCGCCGCTGCCGGCCAGCGTCGCCGAGGAGGACGTGGCCGTCATCATGTACACCTCGGGCACCACCGGCAATCCCAAGGGCGCGGCCCTGACGCACCTGGGCCTGGGCCACTCGGTGATGCACTACGCCATCGCCATGGGCCTCGGCCCCGACGATGCGTCGATCGCGGCCGTGCCGCTGAGCCACGTGACCGGCCTGGTGGCGATGGTCGCCACCATGGTGCACTGCGCCGCCAAGCTGGTGATCATGCCGGCCTTCAAGGCGGCTGAATTCCTGCGCCTGGCCGCGCGTGAACGCATGACCCACACGCTGATGGTGCCGGCCATGTACAACCTGTGCCTGCTGGAGCGCGACTTCGAGGCGCATGACCTGTCGGCCTGGCGCGTCGGCGCCTATGGCGGCGCGCCGATGCCGGTGGCCACCATCGCGCGCCTCGCGCAAACCATTCCCGACCTCACGCTGATGAACTGCTACGGCTCGACCGAGACCACCTCGCCGTCGACGCTGATGCCGCAGGGCGGCACCGCCACCCGCAGCGACACCGTGGGCAGGAACCTCGCCTGTGTCGACATGGCGGTGTTCGACGACGACGGCCGCGAGCTGCCGCATGGCCAGCTCGGCGAGATCTGGATCAGGGGCCCGATGGTGGTGAAGAACTACTGGAACAACCCGGCGGCCACGGCCGCCAACATCACGGCGGGTTATTGGCGATCGGGCGACATCGGCTCCATCGACGCCGAAGGTTATGTGAAGGTGGTCGACCGCAAGAA
>JAQGMQ010000331.1 GCA_028292305.1 Rhodoferax sp. | reverse complement strand
GCCAGATCCTCGCGCTGAACAAAACTTGGAAATCGAATTGCCGCAAGTAGGAGTGATTTCATGCTAACGATTCTTCTGATCATCGTCATCGTGCTGCTCCTGGGCGGGGGCGGCTACGGCTATAATTCGCTGGGTTGGGGCTACGGGCCAACCGGCTTGATCGGCGTTATTGTCGTGGTGCTGTTGGTGATGATGCTGTCTGGGCGAACGTAGCATCTCAACGGGCTAAACGGCTGGGCTACATACAGAGCGGGGCCGGGGGGAAACCCTGGCCCCGCTTTTCTGCGTTCAGAGCACATCACGGCATGTCTTTCAGATCGCATTCGAACGTGAAGAACGCCGGCCACCGTAGACGCATCAAAGCCAGCCACGCCGCTTCGTTGTAGCGCCCCGCCCGGCATAGGTTGTTGATCGCGTCTTGGTAGGTCATGGCGTCCTAGGCAGGGGGTTGTTCAGGCGTAGGTGCGCTGTGCTGCACAAAAATGTGCGGCTTCATGCTCAGATGCGAACCGGACTGGATGCCCTGCGGGGTTGCGCACGTAGTCGGACTGCGCGCCGTTTGAACGCCACACACGCCAGTAGCCGTTCCAATGTTCGTCGGGCTGATAATGCATCGGGTTCTCCTTGCGGGGGTTAATTACCCAATTTGAACGGGATCGGCTTGACTGTATCGCCAGCCACGCACGGACCGGCATCCACATCTGCCGCCTTCACCCATTCCCCATCTCTATTTTGTACAAGCAGGCGCAAGACTGTTCCAGGCGAGTGGACGGGATGAAGTGGCGTAAGCGTGCCACCCCCATCAGGACCGGGGGTAAATTCGCACCTGACTTCGGTTATGGACATGCGGCTTCTCCAATCGGGGTTACGTGATCACCAGCCAGACGGGGCCAGCATGGCCTGCGCCTGCGCCAGTTTCTCAGGATGGTCCCCGATGCATTCGCCGGAGTTTTCGACCAGCCAAGTCAGCAGCGCGCGTGCGTCGTCAATGTAGTCCGATGCAGCAACATGAATGTCGCCGTCATAGCCCGCATCGCCCTCATAATCAGAACCGTTCCGCGCCTTAAATCCTTCGCCCTTGTAGCTTTCCGGTAGGACGCGGAGGACGCACTTATAGGTATATCCGGCCATTCGGCTATCCTTATCGGGGTTCAGGAGGCGGGGCAGATTTGATCCGCGACTTCGCGCAGCAAGCCTGCCATGGCGGCAGCTTGCCCAGGAACGCGGACCATCTGGTTGTAGTAAGACGGCGTGTTCTCTCCCAACCGCGCCACCACAAATGCCCGCATCTCAGGGCAGACTGGGACAGTGATTTCTTCATCCCCAGCCACGCCAATCGACTTGAAGCCGATCATGAATTCCAAGAAAGCGGCAGCTTGGTGCGTGTCCATGTGGGTAGTTCCTAGTTCGGGGTTACGTGGTCACTCGGTCGTCATCGGGAAATTCACGTCCGGGCCGGGCTTGCGGAATTTCTTAACGGCAATGGCCATCGCATCGGTCGGGCGCCACGCCATCGGGCCGCGCTTGTCATCTGTCCGTGTAAGCAGGCCAGCGCCCGTCAATTCGTCGAGTGCCGCGCGAGTGCGAGGGTGGATGATGTGCGGGCGCTGAAAGCTCAGTTCCGGTGACATGATCCGCCACATGGAATAGGCAAACCCTTCCGCGTCCTTACTCAAGGCTATGGCTGGCATGGCCGGTCCTTTGGTTCGGGGTTACGTGGACGGTCAGCTTGGCTTGCGCCCGTTCTCGTATTCTTCGCGTCGGTCCATGCTGTGATGAACCATCACGCCGTCATCCTCAGTCGGCTTGCACCAGCACGTGCTGCTGATCTCATGCTCGCGGAGGTCGTTCAGCGGGTAAACGTGATATGGCTCACAAGAGGCAATGACCCGCCGATTACCCATCATCCGCCGCAATGCCGGAGATAGGTCACTTCGCGGGAGAGGTCCGACAATTCAGATCGAAGCCGTTCAATCTCTTTGACCAAAGCCACCGTCGTCATGGGGTCAGGTTGGCCGGCCTTGATCCAATCGTCACGGAACGCCGCAAGAAACTGTTCGAGGCACTCCGGATAAGGAATGCCGAGACGTTCCCAGCGTAGTTTGCTGCCGTCCCCTGGCTGATCACTGCTCATGACGGGGTTCACGCGCTATGCGGGCAACTGCGAGCCAAGCCGTCGCTTGCTTATCACTGCGCTTGGCGTCCAAGGCGATCTCGACTGCCTTGGCGGGGCTGTGGCCGTATGCCTTCAACGCTTCGTAGTCAGTCATCGTCGGGGTTCCTTATCGGGGCTCAGAGGACGGTCAGACGAAAGTATGCCAACCCTCGGCCGGGTCATATGGCGCACCATCTTCAACCTCAGACTGCGACCAGCCGAGTTCCTGAAGTTTGGTCACTTCCTCGGGCGACAGCGGTTCGTCGGTCGCATACACGAAGAACTCGTCATGCTCCGCGCCGATATGAAACCCGTCCTCGCCTTTAAACCGCTTCCGCAGGATCGTAAGCCCTTCAATAAAGTTGCTCAGTTTCATAATGTTCTCCGGTTCGGGGTTCAGGTGACACTGGCCAGGATGGCCCGGCCGATCAGTTCGGGTATCTGCGGCACTACAGAGTTTCCGAAGGCGTGTAATCTTGGCCGGATATCCACATACGAGGAAACCCCATCAGCCACTCTGCAAACTGGGGGTTCGGCCAGGAGCTGACGCCAGTTTTCGAATGGACTGCCAGACCCGTGCCATGGGTCCAATGCTTCAAGTGCCAGGCTTTGAAGCGCCTGGTTGATGCCACCTTCTCGCAACTCCCCTTCGCATCCATGCATTGCGGCGTAGGCAATAATCCAGACTCGCTCTCTCTGATGGGGCGCTCCAACAGCAGATGCGGGTATAATGTGCCACTCCGCATCATACCCGACCGAAGCGAGCCCCCGCAGCACTTCGTCCAGTCCGCGATTGCGAAGGGCTGCAACGTTTTCAATGATGACGAAGCGCGGGCGGATTTCCGTGACGAGCCTAGGTTCTGTTAGCGCTTGATCCAATCGCAGGCTGCGGCGATGTAGAGGACGCCCATGAAGGAGCATGCGGTTTTTTCGTATCGCGTGGCGACGGCGCGCCACTCCTTGAGACGGGCCCAGAGGCGCTCGACCTGATTGCGGTTGGTGTAGATCCAGCCAGGGCACGCCACAGGTGCTTCATTGCGCTTGGTCGGGATGGCAGGCCGCGCGCCGAGGTTCCAGATGTGATCGCGAAAGCTGTGGCTGCTGTAGCCTCGGTCGGCAATGACCCACTTCGGCACGCCTGGCAGGCACGCCAGCAAAGGAGCGGCATGTGGCAATTCATGTGCCTGTCCGGGTGCCAGCACGAAGCCGACGGCTCGTCCCAGACCGTCAGCGATCACGCAGGCTTTGGTGCCGAAGCCGCCACGAGAGCGGCCAAGCGCCTCACGCGTGTCGCGTTGCGGCGCAGTGTCGCCTTTTTCGCCGCCCCTGCCGCCTTTTGGTGGGCGCGGATGTTGGTGCCGTCCAGAAAGGTCATCCCAAGACTCACGCCCTTCTGCTGAACCAGGGTCAGCAGGCGTTCCCACACCCCAAGCCTGGACCAGCGGATGAAGGTTTGGGCTGCCATCCACCAGGGACCCAGTTCCTCTGGCACTGCGCGCCACTTGGCACCATTATCGTGGCGCCACAGGATGGCACTGATCGTGCGGCGCAGATGCCGAGGCGCCACCTTGGCCGCAGGGCGACATGCCTCGATCAAAGGTTCCAGCAAAACCCACTGTGCGTCCGTCAGCACCTGATCCATCCTCCAAAAGCCAGAAGAATGAAGATATCGCCAATTGGTTTCAGGCGCTAACAGACCCTAAGGTATTCGAACCAGAGGCCGGATCGTTCGCCGGCAAGTCCTGCGCCTTTCCCAGCAGTGCTGATGTCCTGGCAGGGAAACCCGCCGCAGATGACATCCACTCGATCAAGTCCATCTGCCGCAAGTCTGTCTGCCGTGAGCGTGCGGACATCTTCATAACAGGGCACCTCCGGCCAATGCTTCGCCAGGACCTGGCGGGGGTAGGGGGCAACCTCGCAAAAGGCCACGGTGCGAAATCCATTGGTTCTCTCAAGCCCAAGAGAAAAACCTCCGATACCAGAAAAAAGATCCAAAACCTTAAGTTTCGACATAACCAACACCCACTTGAAAACGTATCTGTCCTGTTTCGAGTAGAAGTTTTACAGCTAATTCTTCAAGTTGAGAGTGATATCTTTGATGATCTTTGTATGTGCATATCGCCAAGTTGTCTGGCGCATTGTCACTTTTTTGCAGGTTTATGTGATGCACACACTCGCCTGACGCTATTCGGTCAGCGCCGGAACACTCCAGCGCGACAACTATGTGTTCAGCAACATAACCGTTCTTGCGGGCGTGTGGATGATGCGGACGGTATATCGCCACATACCCTTGGTCCGCGTACGGGCCATAATGAGCAACTGCGGGGAGCAGATGTCTGCCCCCACGCCAGTTGTTATTGGCGCTCATATGTTGGTTTCGGGCAACGGCTCTGCGGGTTGGTATTCCCATTCGCTGCAATGCCCGCCAAACCACTTTCTGGCTCACACCCCACTTTCTACCAACCTCAGCCTGTGTCATGACCGATTCGACGTAGTCGGCATGCAGTTCTTCTGCTGAAAATGGCACGCTATAGGAATAGCGATTGCTCATGACTTGCGGCCGCACTTCGGCGCTGCGATCTCGCCCACCATCAAACCATCCAGATAGGCGCGGTGGGCATACTGGATCGCGTAGGACGGCAGCAGAGCAACCAGCGCCTCGGCCGTCACCTCGATCTCGCCTTCCTGGCGCACAGTCCAGATGCCGTTGCGGCAAATCTCAATCTTGACGTGGGCCATGGGGAAGTCCTTGCCGGGGTTCGTCTGCACAACCTGTTCGTGCTTGCAGTATGCACGTCCTGATGCTACTCTGCAAGCACAACAGGACGAACAGATGCAGAAAGACAGTCCACACCCTAGGCCATACCTCCGCGACGGCGTGCCCGGCTTGTCCTTTGACGACCAAGAGGCTGCCATGAAGGCGGCGGACATCGACATCTCGCGCGCCTACGTGGACCGCTTGAGCAAGACCCAATGCCACCGACGTGACCCGGCATCGCTCAAGGATCGCGCGGAGATGCTCAAGCCTTCCAGGCGGCATGAACCCGAGTTGATTATCGTCGCCAGCCTGCGCGTCCTGGGCTGGTCGATGGCTGATATCTGCCAGTCCCTTGCCGCCGCCGCCCTGCGGAATGCCAGCGTGCGCGTGCTGGATCGGGGCGAGACATTCGACGCAGACACTATGGACGACGCGCTGCTGGAAGCCCTGGCGGATGCCGAGGCACAGCGCAAGCGCGGTCAGACTGCGACGGCGCGCAGTGCTGGCGTAGAGGCAGCAGCGGCGGCGCGGCGCAAGCGGCGAGAGAAGGCGCTGGCGGAAGCCAAGCCGCTATGGGGCCTGCCACCTGGGGAGATCAGCGGGGCCGAGATCGCCAAGCGGGTGCGGTTGAGCATTCGCCTGCTGCACAAGCACCTGGGCACGCGGGCTGATGCGCGGGAAGTGGAGGCTAAGGCGGCGCTGCGGTCTGAACGGAAGAAAGGGAAAGCGAAGTGAGCAACATCACACACACAGCCGAAACCCGCCTGATCCTGCTGATGGCCCCGTCTTTCCAGGGCGGGCACAGCACGACCGGCGACGAAGTTGCCGAATATCTCGGCATTCCGTTCCCGCTGAAAATGGAACACCTATCGAAAGCGGCGCGGGCACGGGGTTTCGATCCAGCCGAGTTGTGGCCGTGGCACGCCAAGATGATCGCTGACCGGAAGGCCATGGCGGCGCAGATGGCGAAGGAGGAAGCCGATGCCAAGTGACCAACAGACGGCCGACCCTGCGGCCCATCGCATTGAGGCTTTGCGAGAAGCCGCTGAGATATGCCGGGAGTTTGCACGCTGCGTTCGTGAGGAAACCGGGCCGAGCGGTGATGAACCCGAATACGACGCAGCAATGAGTTGCGTGAACCTCATTCTCAGCCGGGCCAAGCGACTGGCCGAAAGGTCACGAAATGTCTGACCCTGTCCAACAGACGGCGAAATGCCCTGAGTGCGGATGCCCAAATAAATGGCACGCGGGCACATGCTCGATTGGCTTGGCACTCATCGGCGAAGCTCCCGCAGATAAATACGGACACCTATCGGACCCCGCTGATCTTGTCGCGATGTTGGAAGCCCTTGGGTCTGGCGCTGAGTTGAAACAGGCACAGGCAGATATGGACGCCATGAAGCGGGCAGCCACCCCGCGTGTCGGCTACGACCACGTCGCCATCAAATGGCATGGCGGCATGGTCATCACCTACGTCAATGGGATCGAGCGAAAGCGGTGCAAGGCTCATGAAGCATTCATGACCAACGACGGCATGGAGTTTTGGGAGGAGGTGCTGCGATGACCGATGTCCAACAGACGGCCGACGTCATCTCCGGGTTGCGCTGGCTGGACAACGCAAATTTAGGGGTGACGCCCGGCGACGATGAGGCCGTATCGGCAGTGTGCGAAAGTGCGATTGAGGAAATAGAGCGGCTACGCGCCGGAATTGACGCCGCGATAGGTGAGTTCGAGCGAGGCAAGCCACTGTCAGCTTACAACTTCCTGCTGAACGCGAAGGAGGGCTTGCAGTGACCGAGCGTGTCCAACGAACCGCAGTTGAAGCCCGCTGCCTTGCTGCGTTGGCTTGCGAAATTGGCTGCGCAGTTAGTCAAGTCACGTCGGCATCCACGCTTAACGATTTGGGTCTGGATGACTTGGACAGGTCATTCCTTGCATGGCGCATCAACAGCGTTTTTGGAATTGAAGTGGATGACGATGCAGTGAGCAACGCAACAACTGTCTGCGACATTATTGACGCGACGAAGGCGGCGCTGGCGGAGAAAGTGTCACCATGACTGCGGCCCCCGCAAGGGATACCGAGGCGCGGTGTCCAAAGTGCCGCAGTCGCGACTTCAAAGTGACCTATACCGACTTGCACCAAACATCAAACACCGTTCGCAACGGCCGATGGGCGGGCGTTTTTGGAGAAACCGCAATGCCGCAGCGGCAGGAGGCTTATGGCGATTGCTTACGCTGCCAGCATGCATGGAGGTTCCGCAATGGCTGGATCGACTGACCCATGTAACCAAACGGCGATCTGGAAATTCCCGGTGCAAGTCGCGGACGAGCAGACCGTGATGATCCCCGGCGGGGCGCGCATCCTGACCGTGGCGGTGCAGGCCGGCACGGTCTGCCTATGGGCCGAGGTCTGCCCTGGCCATAGCAAGCGGCCAAGGACCCTGCGCATTTACGGCACGGGCCACCCGATGCCAGGCAATCCCGGCATCTACATCAGCACCTTCATGCTGCAAGATGGCGCGTTGGTGTTCCACGCATACGAGGCGCCTCAATGAGTGACCACGAAAGCGCCGAACCTCTGTTCTGCCCTTTTTGTGGGGGCACGGCTGTAAAACTCCGAGGCGGCGAAGTGTGGTGTTACCACGTCGAATGTGCCGATTGCCAAGCGGAAGGGCCGGACACGGGAAGTGCTACCCGTGAAGACGCCATTCGGGCTTGGAACCGGCGTTACACCGCGCCGAGGCTTCTGCCATGATTGATCCCGTGGTCGCTGCGGTTTGCGCTGAACTGGCGGAACGATCGCGCCTCGGCCAACGCAAATACGGCACGACGCTCGCAGCCGCCGGGCTGACCCAGGCGCAGCTACTCCAGCACGCGTTCGAGGAGGCGCTTGACCTGGCGTGCTATCTGAAGACCGCGCTGATGCAATTAGAGAATGGCGCCGGGTCTGGCCATTAAGGCGGGCTACATCTAATGCACGGTAACGGTATTTGATTGCGCTCGATAATCTTGGTTATCGGGCGTTATCGTTCCGTGCGCGCTGACATATAAGCCGGGAAATGCCTCACTCGTCGCCCTTTTCGGCCCTGTCCACGGCTTTGGCAGCGAAGGAATACGCAGCCTCGACCACTTCCGTGCGGCATCCCTCCTGCGACCGCATCAGTTCCCGCAGGTGTAGCAGAACCTTAACCGCGCGCAGCAGGCTTTGGGCGTGTTCCTGTGTCATGCCGCCTCCTACCGCCGCAGCCACACCGGGGGAAGCTGGCACACCAACCCGCCAGCCTGATCGAACGCGTGCGACAGGCAATACGCCCCCACCATGACTTCGGCCTGGCTGCCGGGGATCATCAGGTAAGCCAAGCCGCCACCAGCCGCCATCGCCAGTCCAAAAGCTGCCACCAGAGCCACCAGAAGCCGCGTGCGGGAGTGTCGGTAGGCTGATGCCCCCACCGCTTCGGCCCCGGTCATGATGGCCCCTGTGACGCGCGCAATCAGCGCCCGCTCGCCGTCCGGTGTTAGGCCGCGGGCACCGTCAGCCATTTCGTGCAGTGCGACCATGACGGCGTAGAGCGGCTTGCCGGGGGTGATGCCGGCAGCCGCCATCGTGTCGCGGAATTCGTCAGTGGTCAGGGCAGCCACTCCGTCACCTTCGCCTGAAGCCGCCGCGCCTCCATATCCCCCAGCCACGTCTCTGTCATGAACTCCGTCACCGGATCCTGCGCCACTTTACCGATTGCAATATCGTAGAAGCTCGCACCGGTTTCCTTCGCCGCAGCCATCGCCGCCAGCCGCTGCACCAGCAGAAACTTTGCCCCGGCCTCCATCATTGCCTTGAACCCCGGCTGGTTGATCGTCCGATTGAACGCGCCCGCGACCGTCATGCCGCCCTTCACCACGCCCTCGTTCAGCGCCAGGATCACGCGCGACGGGTTGAACGCGCCCGTTTTCCAGATGCTTTCCACATGCCGCCAGTCCTCGTCATCCGGTCCCATCACGAACAGCGCCACCGGTTCGATGCCCCGGCGCTCGCAGAACTTCACCAACGGCATGTCGCGGCCATACTCGACCAGCGCCCGTTCGCCGGTTCCCAGGTCCAGCACCGCAGATCGGCGGGTGGACACCATCTGGTTGAGCAGCCCGGTCATCGCCTCTTTCATGTCGGCGGTTTCCTCCGTCGCTGGCGTTGCGGCGCCGGGGAACATCATCGACAGCGTGCGGCTCTTGGGGTCGAAGTCGGCCACGATCGGATCACGGCCCGCGGCCTGTGCGCGCCAGACGAGTTCGGCCAGGCATGTGGATTTGCCGACTGAGCCGCGGCCTAGGCCGACGACGAGGACGGGTGGGGTTTCGGTGGTCTTGGGTTTTTCAAGGGTTAGGGATTCTTTGGGCATGGGTGGCTCCGGTTGGGGGTTAGGCGACAGCCGCAAACTGCGGCGTGGATGGTGGGAATTGACGCACCAGCAGGTCAGGGGGAATTTCGGCTTTGCGCGCCATCTGTTTCATAAAGAACGCCGTTCCCGTACCGGCGCACTGATCGCGGAGTGAACGCGCCCAGGTCGGATCCATATCCCGCGCCCCGCCACCGCTTTCCCCGCCACAAATTAGCCAGTCAATTCCGACGAGGTCCGGCGTGATTCCCTCAAGCAATGGCTCGCAGGATAGGAAGCGAGTGCGAGCGTGAGATGCTTGCAGATACGGGACGCGCCGCTGCGCCTCGGTGGCGTTCTCTGCCGTCGCGCCCAGCCAGACATGATCCCACCCACTCCACCATTTGTCTGGTGCCATCCTGGCGACAAGCTGGGGGCGCTTGGTCAGCAATAACCAGTCCAGCCAGGGTGTCTGCGCAATTAGGTGCCATAAGTCTGACCGCCACTCGGCAGGTATCTGGTTGTCAAACACGTCGGCCAGCGAGGCGCAGAACACGCGAGGGCGCACGCTGCTGGCAAAGGCGGCAGCATTCCATTTTAGCGGCTTGCGCCAGTTCTCCGGTGTCGTGCGCCGCCGCTCGCCCTGCCACAGCGCAGCGCCGCCAGTCCGCTTGGCCCACCCTTCTGCATAGCAATGGTCACAGGCCGGGCTGATCTTGGTGCAGCCGACCCAAGGATTAAACGTGTGGGTAGTCCACTCAATCTTGCTGTTCTCAGCCACAGCCTCACCTCCCCGATCGTTTGTTAATCTGGCTCCAGACATCTGCCATCAGGTCGCCACCTTGTGGTTCGTTCTGAATCTTGGCCGGATCTGACGCTGGCATTTGGACCACCATCGGTTTTGCGGGCGCATTGCGCGTTGCAATTGCTACATGCCGCCTTACCCGCCAGTACGTGTGCCGAGCCACCTGCGCCGTGATCTCTTTTCCATCCGGCGCCAGTTTCAGCTTGTTGAACTCGTCGGCCAATGGCTTCCAAGCCGGCCGCTCATCCCGAAACATCGCCGCTAATTCGTCATGGCGCTTCAGCATCCAGCGAAACAGTTTGGACCGCGTCGAGTGAGATGCCGCCACCTTCCTGATCTGCTGCATCTGCTTGTCGTCCATGGCGCAGACAAGCACATCCCGTTGATGAAGTGTAGTCTAAACCGTTAACCAAACGCTTACGAAGTGGTTAGGAAGTGTTTAAGTGCGTCTCGGAAAGCGTTTAGGCGAGGGTAAGTGCAGGATGACACCATACCAAGTGACCATTGAAATGGTCGAAGGGAGATGCGACAAGGTGTCGGAAACCCTTAGAGGCTCCTGCCCCATGATGGATTTTCAGGCATTCTCCCGAGAGCAGACCGCCCGAGACGAGGCGTTGCGGCTGGCATTCGCTTTGCTGACCGACGCGATCCAGTCTCAGACCAACGAGATCACGCTATTGCGTGAGGTAATCACCGCCGCGCTAGGCGAGGCTGACGACGCCTAATGGTCCTGAGTTACCGCACTGGTGCGGCTGGAATGGCTGCCGCAGCCGGGCGCATGGCTGGCTACTATGCGAGTGAACTGGACGTGCCGGCGCTGTCCAAGCACCTGGCGTCCTACCTAGGCGAACACTTCGGGCCTGAGATCGAAGGGCGCACATCGGCAGTTCCAGCGCGGGACATGCACCCGTTGATTGCCTCCGCTTTGGGTATTGACCCCACGCGCTCGCTTACAGAGGCCGAGATGGCGCGGCTGCTGTCGGGGCAACGGGCAGACGGACTGGATATCCCCGGCAAGCAGCAGCAGAAGTCCGCCAAGGGCAAGTCGATGATCGCCTATACCGACTTCTGCTTTTCTGCTCCCAAGTCGTTTTCTGTGGCGCTGGCGTTGTCTAAATCGGAATCAGAGAAAGCCGCGCTTGAGACGGCGTGGATGCGAGCCAACAACGCGCTCAACCGGCACATAGCCAGCCAGATCGGCAAAGCCGAGCAAGGTCACGCCGGCAGCAAAGGAAGCGTCCTCGGTCACTTGGCCGTAGTCAGTTACCACCACTACACCAGCCGCCCGACGATCAAGCTGCCAGTGACAGAGGGCGGGGTGATCGACACCGAGTTGATGACCATCCCCGAGAACGTGCCAGGCGACATGAACCGGCACACGCACAACATTTTCATCCATGCGGCGGCGACTGAGGACGGGCGGGTGCTGACGCCGAACCTTGATGAAACCCGCGAGCGCATCCACGAATGGGGCGCCATCGGCCACGCCTACTTGGCAACCTATCTCAGAGAGGCCGGCGTCAACGTCGAGATCGACGCCAAGGTTGGTCTGTCTCGCCTGTCCGATGTGCCCCGATGTGCAACCGACCTGTTCCAAAGCCGGGCCGACCTTGGGGAAGAACTGGCGCGGCGGTATGCGGCCGATCATGGGCACGACTGGGATGGGATGGATGCTGACCGCAAGCGGGTATTCATCACCAAGAACGTAGCCGCATCGCGACAGGCTAAGGGTGACGGTGCCGCCGACTATGCCGCATGGCACAAGCGCGCAGCCGATGCCGGCTACAATCACCGCAGCGTCCTGCGCCCTGACGAAAAATGGAGTCTACCCGCGCGGGACCAACGCATCGCCACAGCCCACGCTGCCGGCCTGCCGTTCCTCGATGCGGAGTTCGTCAAACGCTCGACGCTGGACGGTTCAACCATGCGGACCTGGGCAGCGCGCAGTCTCATCGCGTCCGGCATTGAATCCCCGGCCGACGTGGATGCCGTGACGGCGATGTACCGCACGGACGGCATCACCCAGGACAAGCGGCACACGAAGGTCCAATGGCTCGCGGAAGAAGGCAAACGCTGGGCCACGGTGACGACGGAACTGCACGTTGACCATGAGATGGAGGCGATCGGCCTGCTGCGGACTGCGGCGGCTGACAAGTCGGCGTCGCTGACACGCGAGCAAATCGACGCCGCCATTGTGCGCGTGAACGAGAAGCGTGTTGCGGCCGGTGATCGGCCTTACGACTTCACCACGGGCCACGGCGCACATCAGCGGGTGATGATCGACAGCCTCGCAACGGCAGGGCGAGCGGTTGTCGGCATCGGCGTGGCCGGGAGTGGAAAGACCGCGCTCATAACGCCGGTCCTAGAAGCCTACCACGCGGAAGGCTGGCAGTCGTACGGTATCACCCTGGCGTGGCGGCAGACGCACGGGCTGAAAGAGGCGGGTGTTCGCAAACGGGACAAGAAGGTTCTTCACATGGAACCCGACACGTCCAAGCTGGTGGAGGCGGGTGTCAGCGAGGAAAACGCGTTGGCGCTGACACCGTTCATCAAGGCGGCGCAGAAAGGCAAGCTGGCGTTGGATGCCAAGTCCATCGTCGTGGTGGATGAGGTGGCGACCATCAGCACCCGTCAGATCCTCGACCTCGCGCGGTTGCAGGCCAAATACGGCTTCAAAATTGCCGGCCTAGGCGATCCGGAGCAGTGCCAATCAATCGAAGCCGGCAACACCGTCAACCTGTTCCGTCACGCGCTCGGCAAAGATCAGGTGCCGGAACTCCTAGAAACGGTGCGCCAGAAGCGCCTAGAGGACCGCGAAACCGCCCGCCTGTTCCGCGAGGGCAAGGCAGCGCCGGCTTTGGATCGGAAACTTGCTGCCGGCCTGTTGAGCATCGTGCCAGGCGGCTACACCGACACGATCAAAGCGACAGTGGACGAATGGGAGCGGCGCAAGGAAGCCAACACTGGCCGCGCGGACTACACGCTCGGCATCTCTGTCCCGACGAACAGCGATGTGCTGGCGGTCGGGTTGGAAATCCGGCGCAGACAGATAGCGCGAGGCGAGATCGCTGGCTCCGATTGGCGTGTGCCGGCAGTCGATCAGTCGGGCGTGCAGACCGATCTGGCCGTGGCAACTGGCGACCGGGTGCGGCTGTTCAAGCGGGTCAACGCCTCTTACGGCAACGGCGAGCATGGGCGCTTCGGAGAGAACGGCACCACGGCGCTTGTGACGGGCATGGACAAAGACGGCCTGATGCTTCAGCGCGAGAACGGACGCGTCGGCAAGGTGAAGTGGGACTCTCTGCGCTGCCCCGACACTGGCCGGATCATGATTGCATACGGCCACGCGCTGACGATCGACGCCCGACAAGGGGCGACGTTGACCGACCACATCACCGCGCTACCAGCCGGAACGCAGCAAATAAACGCGTTCAAAATGTATCCCGCCGACACACGCAACACCCACGACAGCGTGCTGATCGTCAGCCATGGCGCCGAGAAGGAGGAGGTGAAGGCGAGGCGTCCGCTGGGCGATCCCTGGCTTGCATCCGCCACGACCGAGCAATTGCAGGGCGCAATACTTGAGAACATGGCGCGCAACCTAAGCCGCAAGCCGGCCAAAACCCTTGCCGTTGATTTCCTCGGTCGGGCCGTAGACGTTCATGCCGCTGCGGTCACATCGCATAATGCAGCGCGATACCAACAGGAAATTGCCGCCGAACCCGCCAAAGGACCGCCCGGTTATTCGCCGCCTGCCCCGAACAATGCGTTGATCGGCGCCATCAAGCGTCGTACGATAAAGGCGACAAAACCCTTAGAAGCGCGGATGGTTCGGCCATTAGCGCAGCGGCCTAAAGAGCGAAAGGTGGATCGGATCGTGGATGTAGATGCGGCACGGGCTGAGTTCTCCGATGCGCTGCGGGTGGCCGGCGTGATGGTGCAGGGGCCACCTGTCATGGACGGGCGCTGGCATCGGGCGAAGGCTGAGGGCGACAAGGGCAAGAGCCAATCGGCGCGGTATCGCGGCTATCTCGACGGCCGCCCAGCCGGGTGGATCTCGAACTACAAGCAGGGGCTGGAAACCAGTTGGAAAGCCAGCGGGGCCATGCCGGCGATCACGGCGGAACAGCGCCGCGACATGGAAGCTCGGCAGAACCTGCGTGCGGCAAAGGACATGGCCGACGAATTAGCAGCCGGGAAGAAGGCGTATGCGATCTGGCAGAACGCCAAGCCGGTCAAGCATCACCCGTATCTGGAGCGCAAAGGCATCCACGCTCATGGGCTACGGCAGGACAAGGCTGGAAATCTGGTCGTTCAGATGCGGGACGTGGCCGGGTATCTGCACTCGGTTCAGACCATCGGGGCAGACGGCGAGAAGCTGTTCCTGAAGAACGGCCGGATGCACGGGTTGTTCGCGACGCTGGGCGAGATCGATGGCAGGCGTCCGATCGTCATTGGCGAGGGCTTTGCCACGATGGCGTCGGTGCGCGAGGCAAGCGGGCTGGATGCCGTGGTCGCGTTCAACGGCGGGAACTTGATGTCGGTGGCAAAGGCGCTGCGGGACAAATACCCGGATGCGCCGATCATCTTTGCTGCCGACAACGACCACCATTTGCCGCGGCGGGATCTGCCATTGCCGAACGTTGGCGTGGAGAAGGCCGAAGCTGCTGCCGCTGCGGTTGGTGGCGTCGTGCTGTTGCCGACGTTCGCGGCTGGCGAGAAGGGCACCGACTGGAACGATTGGTCTGTGGTTCATGGGGCTGCGGCTTTGCGGGCGGTGATCGAGGCGCGGCTGACACAGGAGGGAATTGCGATGCCGGAGAAACAGAAAGAGCCGACGCAGACGCAGCGGGATGCCGGGCGTCGGGTGGTGCATCAGTCGCAGCGGGATATGCAGGAGCAGGCACAGGCGGCGGCGCGGGAGGCTGCCAAGCAGGCGGCGGTGCAGAAAGAGAAAGGGAAGGGGCTATGAGTTGTGCATGCATAGGACCGCAGAACGGTGAACCGTTGTGCCCATGCCGCATGAGCGAGGTCCGGCAATATACGCGACCGGCTTATCCCGCTCAGACGGTCGCGCCACATGGCTGCATTTGCCCGCCTGGGTCGGAAAAGACATGCCAAGGGCCGATGTGCCCGCGTCGTTCATTTGATTTGGGGAAAGCACGATGACATCCCCCGACGACATCACCCGACAAACCCCCGCCGAACGCGCCCAAACCCTCGCGATCACCGCCGCAGCCCGATCCAAATACGGCATCGTGGAGCCACCTGCGGCTAAGCTAGAACGCGAGAGTCACCAGCCGTCGTTGTTCGACATGCCATCTCAGGCCCAACGAGACGCCGCCCGCATGAAGCAATCAGCCGTGCGCCAAGAGCCGAAAGAGACGGTGGCACTGGCCCAGTTGGCGCAGCGTTGGGCGCATGAGCGGGACGGCAGCAAGGGCCGGGCAATCTGATGGCACTCCCCGCGACGTGTGCCGATTGCGCGTTCTACGGCCCCCTTGCCAGCACCTGCCATCGTCATGCACCTGGCACGTCCACGGAGCAATATGAGACGGTGCGCTGGCCCACGGTGGCGAAGCTGGACCGGTGCGGCTCGGGTCAGGCGGTGGAAGATGGTGAGGACGGCGCTGTATCATGCGCGCACTGCATCCATTGGCTGATGCCGGATGGTGGCGTGAAGCCGGCGTATAAGCAGGGGAAGTCGGCCGAATGGTGGGCGATGTCGGGGTATTGCACGCGATGGGCGCCGTCGCCGGGGGCTGATGATGGGCGGCGGGATGCTGATCCGGTGCGTTGGCGGGTTACGTCGGCTTCGGATCGGTGTGGGGATGGGGAGGCGGTTGAACAGGAGGATGGTGGCAATGAGTGATGAACAGATGACAATCGGCAAGACTGAGCGCGGTTTTGACCGCATGGCCTTCAAGGATCGCAATGGGGTGGATTGCTCCCTACAAAAGTCCTCACTCGCCACAGAGGATTGCATCTGGCTTGGCTGCAATGACATTGGGCTAAAGCGGTTTGCACCGGGCGCGGGCGGTTGGACCGATGTGCCGCTGGAGCAGAACGGGCCATACGGCGTCGTCCACATCGCTAACACGCGAATGCATCTCAGCAGGGAGGAAGTCGCGGCCATGCTGCCTTACCTTCAGCGGTTTGTGGAGACGGGGGAACTGTCGTGACCGATAGCGTTTCCGAAACCGCCAGACCCCGCCGCTCTTGGCCGCTAGACGAAGAAATCTGCACCGGCATGGATATCCCATCAGGGCCATGGACTGCCGAAGATGTGGCATTCTGGACCGGAAGCCCAACCTACCAGCCGTGGAAAGACGTGGCGGCATTCTTCAGAGGGACGGCACCGTGACCGCCAGCCCCGAGCCTTTTTACGTAGCGGAGACGACGGGCAAATTCACCGCAGAGATGAAGGCGGCTTGGTATCATGCGCAGGCCGATGCTGCACGAGACCGAGGAAGCAAATTCTGCCGCGCATCGTGGCATCCAAATCAGCCCGACAGATTGTTGTTTGAAGGCTGGCTAGAGCGGCCTGACGATCAAGGCGATATGCGATGGGGCGTTGCTGAATCCTAAGCAGCCCCCTTCCGCATCACATCCGGCAGAATCCGCGCCCGCATTTCCGGACGCCTAAACCACAGCGGCCGACCACACCGCAGCGCGCGCCCCGTGCGAGGAATGATAATCGCCTCGTCCGGTCGCATCGCCGTCTGCACCTGATACGGGCTGATCAGGTCAACGCGCGCCGTGGAGACGTTATCGTTCGTCCCTCGGGTGTTGCGCCCCATCATGCCCTGCCGGCTCACTGACTGGCCTTCCGTGCGGGTGAGCGCCGTGTATGTCCCGCAGCGTTCGGACACTTCCTTCGCCGTCTCAGCGTCGTTCACCATGGCGTACATGCGCCAGGCCGCGCTGCTGTACCACGATTTCTTGCCCTCTTTGCCCCAGGTTTCCTCAATCTGGCCGATAGATTGCCACATCGGGAACAGGTGAACCCCCATTTTCCGGCCCTGATCACGCATTTCAGCCAGTATCTGCATGTGACCCAGCGAGTGCATCTCGTCCAGAATGAACGGCACTGGCGACGCTGTTTCACCCTTAGCCCGGCTGACCACACGCGCCAGACTGCCCACAATCACGCGGCCCATAGCCGGCGCTGAACGCATCGTATCATCGGCTTGGATGATGACGGTCAGGTTGCCGTCGCGTAGGTCACGCGGGTTGAACGTCGAACCGGACAGCAGATCGGCAAAGGCGGGGATCGACAGCCATTTGGTTTCGGTCGTCATGACTTTGTAGATCGAGCCGAACGTCTTGTCGGGTGTCCTCATCATCGTGCCGGCCATCTCGCGTGCGTAGCTGCTGCGGCTTTCGGCAAAGATGTTCTCCAACTGCCTGCGCATTTCGGGTTCGGGGATGGTCATTCGCTGGCGCCATTCGCGCACGTTGCGGCGGTTGGCTGGAACGGTGTTGTCGGCCAACAGGTCAGCGAGGATTGTGCATGCCATCTCTTTGGCGGCTGGCACGAAGAACGGATCCTGCTTTGCGTCGGTGCCCTTGGTGCTGGCAAAGGCCCAGTCCACGAACTCCGCAATCTGGACCTCGGGGGCGGCGGTGTAGAGGTCCAGGCAATCCAACACGTTGAAGCTGCCGCGCTCGGGGTGTTTGTAGTCTACCAGGGCGACCGTGTGGCCCATGCCCTCGCGCATGTCTGTGACCATAGGCCCGACTTGAGATGATGGGTCCAAGACAACTATCGAGCCGCGCCATGCTGCACAGCAGGGCAGGGTGAAGCCGACCGTTTTGAAACTCCCGCTGCCACCAATGATAATTCCGAGCGTTGCGCCATGGGTCAGCGGCGTTTGCAGCAGCGGAGCTTTGCCACCCATTCCCCACGTTTTGGCTTCATCCTCGTCAAACGCCTTGGCCGTGCGGTCCTGATCTGGCCGGTACGCCTCTGCCACCGGAATGCCGCCCCAACGACCGGGGCCGACGAACACCTGCTGCGCCTCGTCCATGGTCATCCAGCGGGCGTCGTCGTGGACGCGGCTGTTGGCGCGTTCGGGTTCGGGGGCAGTCATGGTGCCGACCAGTTTACGAAGCCGCGGCCTGCCCTGCTTGATGGCGAATGCGACCATGGGTGCCAGGCCGAATAGCGCCCCGATTGCCGCCCCATAGCCAAGCCATTTGGCGATCAGCGCAGTCTCGGCCGGGGACGCATCAGCAGGGGCGACGACAAGATACAGCCACCACTGCCAGCGCCAGACGCCAGGATAGGCCGATTGCAGATGCAGCCCGCACACCAGCACCCAGGACGCAACCACGGTAAAACAGGCGATGGCGAACACGACGAGGATAGACCAACGGAGATAGTTCATGCTGCCACCTGCTGGGCGAGGGCCACGGGGGCGAACCATACCTCGGAGATTGAGAAGCCATCAGGCCCGCGCTGGCAGTGCGCCACCACGTCAATCAGGCTCTGCAACTGGGTCATCACGTCAGCATCGGCCATGGATGCCCCCGATGGCACCTGCTTGATCATGACCCGCAGCCGGTCAAACGTGCCTTCTGCCGACGTGGCGTGTACCGTCGTGATACCGCCGGCATGGCCCGACTGTAGCGCCTGAAGGAACGCGGTCGCGGCAGATCCGTCCCTAATTTCCTGTAGCAGCAACCGTCCAATCCGCATTCTCAGCGCGGCCTCGACCAGATCGCCGGCCTGCACGTTGCTGCTCTTGTTCTTGTCGTAATAGAGCGCCACACGGTTCGGGTGCGGCAGGTTCGTCCACTCTGGCGTGTCCTCGATCGTGATCAGGCGTTCGTGGAGCGGGATGGAGTCGATCAAGGCTTTTGCGAGGGTCGTTTTTCCTGATGCGGTCTCTCCCGCCAGCACGATCGTTTTCTTGGCCCGCACGGCAACCTCAAAGAACGCATGCCAATCGCCGGCATGGTAAAGCCGCACCAGATCGCTATCCGCGGCGTTCCCATCCCGCCGACGCCCACGCGTCTTGGTGAACAGCCCACCAGATGCCAAGTGCGCAATCGTCGGGCTGAACGAACTGCCACGGCGGATTGTCAGGCTCGGCTTGCCGGCTTCCACGCATGGCGGCAGCACCACCTGCAACCGGCCAGCGCCGCCTAGATCGGTCGCCAGCAGCGGTTGGTTATGCCCGACGTTCTGACGCCGCAAAGCCCCCGCCACGATGGCGATGTTCTCGATGTCGATAGCGCGCAACGTCGTGGGGTAGGCGGTGAACTGGCCGTGCTTCCAAAGCCAAAGCGTGCCAGGTCCATTGATGCAGATTTCTTCCACATCGGGATCATCGAGGAAGGGGCGTAGATCGCGCAGCAGGTGGTTCAGCGTGGCGCTCATGTCAGCGTCTCCGCAGCTTGTATATACTGCTCATGTCGAGGTCGCGGGCCGTGAAAATCGAACATGTCGTGCCCTGGTTCCGGGTTAGCACGTCGGGAATGTTGATCGTGCTGGCGAGTAGCTGAGACGGCAGTTGCCCTAGCCCACCGCCGCCACCCAGGTTGATGCTTGTCCCGCCCTGCGGCTGAAGTGCTGCGGTGCCGGCTTGAATGCCCCCCTCCAACACGGAAAGCATGATGGCCCCGCCGAGCTTGCGCCAGATATGCCGGTTCACATCGCCGTCCAGGCCGGTGGCACCGAGTTCATCAGCAGCCGGCGAGTTCAGGGCGATGGAATACTGGTGAGCCTTGCCGCGGGCGTCATAGATCGGTGGCGTGGTCGCCCGCTTCCACAGGACGAATTGTCTGTCCACGCCGGCTGTCATGGCCCTTTCCATGGATCCGAAGATCTTGGTTCCGGCATCCAGCAGCACGACATGGCCCGTTTCGCCGTATATCGCGGTCGGGATTACTGCGCTCACGAACCCTGGGTAGGTCGAATCCAGTTTCGTGGCTTGCAGGCACGGGATCACCCGCCCTTGCGCAATCAGGAAGTTCGGATCCGGCAGTTCCTTGGCCCGAGCGGCAGGCAACTCCGTGCCCGTCAGCCGGTCGCCCAACTCGGACTGCCGCGGCATCGCATCCAACTCGCCGTCCGGTCGCGCGGCCCGCTGTGCAGCCCCGCCGACGCCGGCCACCTGCGTGTTCGTCGCCATGATCGGGCTTTTGCGGCCCTTCATGATTTCGTCGTCGGCAACCGCCAGGTTGCTGGGTCCAACGGCGGGGCGAACCGGAGAGGGGAGAGACGCGGAGATCAAAGTCGCCTTAGGCAGCGGCGCTGGCTGGAACGGCTCACTCTGCGCCGTCTGCCTAACCGGTGGCGGGGGTTTCTGATCGCGCTGGCTGCCGTTGTGCGACACCACGTAAGCCGCCACGGCCAAGCCACAGAACGCCGCAGCACCACTCGCCAGCGTCACCTTCTGCCAACGCAGCAACGGCGGCTTGTGACCTTCGCCTACCGGGGATGCCGGGCCTTCAACGGGTGAGTTCGGGGCGCTCATGGCCGGGCACTCTTTGGCTCACGCACCACGTCGGTGCTGGTCGTGCCCGTGCCGGGGTTCCAGCCGACTGGGTTCCAATTCAGGTTGGCGATGCAGGCCACCTTGTCGCCGTCGCGCAGTTTGAACATGCGGGCGGTCTGATGAATGGCGATCGTGCCGGCCTCGGGATCGACGGTGTAGTTCGCCACCGCCTCTTTGCCATCCGGGTTGACCACGAAGATGGACGGAATGCGCGCGTTGCCGGGAAAACGGAAATACGTGCTTTGCCCATTGTCCCACACGGCCGGCTCCAACGTGGGTTCGTTCAGCATGACGGACGGGGCCGATGCGGAACACTCCGGGGCGGGCGTGGCGCTGTTGCAGCCGGCCAACAGCAGGCCAATAAGAACGACGGAGCGCATCAGCGACCTCCTACTTGGATTGCGGCCGTGCCTGTTGATGGGGCGATCTGGCGAGGGACTAGGCTGGCATCCCCGGAGATCGTGTAGCCGCGGTTGACCGTGCTGGCCGCTGTCGGCAGCCGGGAGGCATTGCGCAAATCGCGCGTGGCCTGCGCCGCCTGCCATTCCTCGCGCCGCTTGGCTGCTTCAACCCGGCGTTCATCGGCGGCATCGCTGGGGAAGATGAACCGGATCAGGTCGCACCGCCGCTTGGCACCTTCGGGCGTGGCGAGTTCGAACGCGAACGCCTCAACCTTCCCGCCATCCTTCCGCTGCGTCGTCACCATCAGTGACTGCGGCGGCATCTGCATCTGCGCTTTGAGGAACAGCATTGAGCCGCGTGGCACGTAGGACAGATGCACCGTGTCGGACGCCGCAACCGTGATGTCCTGCCGGTTCTCACCGAAGTCCAACGTGAGGTTGTTGCCAGGTGGCAGGTTGATCTGCACGCCTTCGTTCGGGTCATACGCCACGGTGCAAACCGGCGAGATGGGGCTGATTTGCTTCGGCTCCTGCCATGCGTAGGCCGGTGCAGACAGGCATGTGAAAGCGGCAAGGATGATCGCTGCACGCATCAGAAACCACCCTGCTTGTTGCAGTCGCCGCTGGGATCCGCGCACGCGCCCTGCTGAATGGCGCCGGGGTAAGCCGTCACGATCAGCGCACCGGGGTTATATTGAAACCGCTGAAGCAGAGGCACGGTGTCAAGCTGCTGGTAGGACAGCACCGCGATCATAGGCTGCATGAAGGGCGGCTTTCCCTCCATCTCGATGTAGCGGTAATAGCGCACCTGAAACCGGTTGTTGGGCAGCAACTCGCTATCGCGGAATGTGACCCGGATCACACCCTTCTCACCCATGATCTTGGACGGGCTTGGGCTGCCGGGGATCTTGTCGTTCCAATAGTTCTGGAACCGCTCGCGGACCTCGGGCGCGCTCATGGCGCTGACCACCTCGTAATTGTCGCGGGCGGACAGGCGCTGATAGCTTTCGCGCTGCTGGACGTATTGCCAGAACGTCGCCTTCTTTTGCGCATCGGTGAGGTTCTTCGGCAATTCCCATTGGCTGTTGACGGTATCGAACGTCCCGTCATCTCGCGCGATCATGTAGACCGGCTGGATGCGGACGTTCGGAACGGTGTAGGACACCACGCCGATCAGGGCTGCGCAGGCTGCCGTCGCCATCACCGAGTAGGTCATCAGCCCACGGTTGACCCACCGGCTGCGGCGCACTTCACGCTCTTGGAATGAGCGAGCATCGGCCATGTAGACGCGCACGTTTTCGGCTTCATAGGCAGACGGCAGCCTTACATTTCCCATTTGGATTCCTGATGATGTTAGGTGGATGCTGGCGGCGGGGCGGATTTGATTTGCGACGCGATCCAGTCGCGCATCCGGCTCCACCGGGCTTCGGGCGTTTCATTGCCCCATCCGGCTTCGTCGTTCACCCATTCGATTTCCCGCACCAGCGGTTCTGCAACACCGAATGTCCTGGCAACCGCGCGGTAATCCTCCACGTCGAGTTTTTCCATCTCGACACCGCGCGCCAGACCCAGGCTGCCTATTGCGCAGACATCGCCATCGGCAATCAGTTCATGCGCAATGAGCCGTTTGGTAGGCAGGGCATCTAGCGCCACCAGCAGTTCGCGCAACATGGCCTGCCCGCGCTTGCCTCGCGTCGCGCTGGCAACCCGGCCGCGCCACATAATCAGTTGCCATTCACTGTCGCAGTCGTCGGAGTAGCCTGACCTGCTCATCGGGGTTCCTCATTCAAGGCTATGTGTTGAACTTGCGTGGATTGAGCGTGGATGCCGGCCTGCATGTGAACCGCAAGGCCAAGCGCGAACAGCAGCAGGAATGCCCGGCCTATCATCTGCCCCTCGTCACGTTACGCACGCCGGCCATGACGATCGGAGCGACACCGATAGCCACGCCACCGCCCAGATAAGCGGCAATGCTCGGCAGTGACAGCATCAGGAAAAGCCCGAGGATGAACGACTTGACGACGTTCCCCAGGATCGAAATCTGCTGATCAAGGTTGCCGTTCATGCGGACAGTCGGTGCGGCCGAAGGGATATCGCTCGGGATCAGCATGCCCTCTGGTTCCATGAAGCCAGTGCGCGGGCCAAGGTTAGACGGCACGTTCGGCGGGATATGCGTCATCGTAGACGCCACCAGCCGCAGGTATGACCGCTCCTGCACCTGAATGATCTGCGTGGTGATCATCACCATCAGGATCAGGATCATCAGGCCGATGAGCTTGCTAACCCAGCGCAGGGTGATCTGCTTGGTGGAATCGAACAGGTAGAAGCCGATCAGGAACGGGCCGGCGCAAACGACGATGCTGATGGTCCCGTAGGCAAAGAACCAGATGAAGAACGCCAGCAACAGTGCGACCTCACCAATGATCATCGTGATGCCGGCAGGGATGGTTTTCGGCGCATCCATCCACGTCGAGTTGCTGTTGATCTGCGCCTGAATGGCTTCCAGCCCGGCCGTCAGTTCGTCAAACACCTCCACCACGGTCGATTGCGTGGGCGAGTGCGCCACGATCGTCGCGATCTCGTTGGGGATATCCGTGGTGAAGGTCTGGACCACGTAGCGGTTGAAGAACGCCGGGGTCAGCACCGCGATGACAAGCAAGGCGCGGATCAGTCGGGCCACGCCGGTATTCCACGACATGGAGCCGAACACGATCAGGAACATCGTGATCATCAGGTAGAAACTCAGCGCGATTTGCAGCCAACCGGCAGCCGCAGACAAGCCCGACGCCACCACATCCACCACGCCAAGCGCAGTGCTATAGCCGTCCCAGCTTGTCGAAAAGAAACTGTCGGTGGCCACTGTCTATGCGCCCCGCTGCTCAATCTCTTTGGCAAAGATCAGGCTGCAATACGGGGCATATTGCGGGTAAGCCGGCCCATTGCCGCGCGCACAGATCGCCGCAGCACTCCGGCGTGCGATCTGGTTGTCTTGCCACCATTGCGGGTTGTCGAGGATGTTGGACTGGCGCCACAGCCGACGCGACCGCGCCAGGCTTTCCCCTCGGGCTGCGTTCTGACAGTCGTAAAGATGAGCGTAGCTGGCATCGCTGTAGCAAACGCTGATGGTCTTCTGCCGCACCGCGGGGTTGTTCGAATACCAGGCGACATCGTGCAGCGCCTGCGGGGTATCGTTCGCCGCGTCGCACACGTCGGGATCACCCATCAGCGCCGCCAAGGCCAGCATGCCGGCAGCCACAAGGCGCGTCATGGCGACACCGGGAAGCTGGGTACTTCATATGAGGTCGCCACCACGGCGCTAGATTGCGCACCATTGGCACCGATCAGCCCATTGGAGGCGGCAGCACGGCTGGCAGCCCACTGGTCACTGTCCAGCCGGGCCTTCTGCTGTAGCTGCTGCCGCTCCACCTGATCTTGGATCTGCGCCAAGCCGATGAGGATTTGCGCTTGCCGAGCCTGCTCGTTGGCCATGGCGACCTCCGATTGCATGCGGGCGTTGAGCGATGCCATGCGGTTTACGTCGCCTCCCATGTTGATCTCACTTTGCAATTGCTGAAGGCCAAAGAGCCGGTCGGGCATGCCGTTCATCAGCACGGTCAGTTGCCCTTGGACGGCGCTTGTCTGGTTGGAGCGCATCGTCATCACGCTGTTCAGGAAGCTGCCGTTGAGGGGCGGCAGATAGAACGTGTTCGTGTCCTGCACCTGGCCGGCGAGGCTTGATGCCGTGTTGGCCAACCGCCCGACGCCCGACGCCAGCTTTGCCGACGATGACAGCGCATCACCGAGCGGGCTTTGAGCGCCACCAGACAGCAGGGATGACGCAGCACCGACCAACGCCACCGGGTTGTTCATCATGCTGTAGAGCATCGAGATTTGCTGAAGCGTGGCCGTTGTCTTGGTGATCTGCGCCGTCATGTCTGCCGCCTGCGTGGCCCAGCTTCCGGCATCCAAGCCGATCTTCTGCGCCATCGCCGCGAGCAAGCCAGGGTCCGTCACCACGTCGACGGCCCGCGCCTGGCCACTCCAAAGGCTCGCCAGCGCAACGCCGGCCAACAGATGCTTTCTCATGCGGACACCTTTTCGATTTGCTTGCGGAATTCGCGGTAACGGTGTTCGACCGTGCCATCGGGGGTTTGATCGCTCATACGGACAGAGGCTGCGCGACCCGAGAGGATCACGACTTCGGTCGCCATGGCCGACAGATCGAATTCGAGGATTGCAGGGCCATCGTCGCGCCACACCAGAAAGCGGCGACCGGCCCCGATGTTCATCCCAACCTTCACCTGTTCGGCGGCTGCGGGAGAGAATTTGAAGCCGTTCACGTAGGCTGCGATGTCGGCGCCTGAATCGGGGAACGCGATCTTGGTGGCGCATTGGCCGATGATCGACCGCCCGACCGGGTGGTTCATGAAGTGGCTCGGCTCCTGCGCCGCCATCCACGCCATCATCTCGTTTTTGCGCCCGGTCAGCGCGAAGTCTTCGATCACCTTGCCCAGCACGTCGAGATAGAACCGGCATTCGTCAAAGAAGCCGACGATCCGGCGCCCATCCATCATGCCGCGCACCTGATGCAGCAGGATGGCGGCGGCGGCACTGCATGCCCCATCGTCCGCCATGCCTTCCTCCTTCGGCATCAACTCCGTGAAGTCGAACCCGAAGATGCGAGCCGCGCCGGGTGCGTCGAAATCCACAAGGTGTTCGTCGTTATCCAGAACCCAGCCCATCTCGCCGCCGCGGCACCATTTCTCGAACCGGTCGCCCGCTCCGTTGGCCTCGTAGCCCATGAACTGCCGCACGCCAGCCAAGCTGCGCTCCGAAACGGGCATGTCCATCTGGGCTTCGATCCCGCGTGCCATGCGGCGTTCTTCGTCGGGATCCATCGGGCCAAGGCCATCGCGCAGCACCAAGCCGCGGAAGGTCTGCAACAGGAAGGATCGCGTCTCGGGGCCATCCTCCAGTCCACGCAGCGGAGCCAAGCCACTCGCCCGGCCGCGACGCAGATGCAGGTATCGCCCGCCGCTATGTTCGACCAGCAGCTTGGCCCCGGCGTCCTTGTCGATGATGAACCGGATGCCATTGGCACCCATGGACGGCTCTAGGCAGGCCATCAAGAAGTTCGCCAGGAGCGTCTTGCCCTTGCCGCTTCGGCCTGTGATCAGCATGTGCCCGACATCTTCAACGTGCGGGATGAAGTCGTAAGCGGTGCCGGCGCGGGTGCGAAACCGCGCGATTGCCGGCCCCCAATACCCCTTGGCGTTCCCTGCTGGAAAACCCTCCAACGAGGTCATCGCGGCGAACGACATCGTGTCCAGCCGGCCTGGGCGTGTGCGCCAACCTGCAACGGCCGGCAGTTGGGCAAAATACGCCGCCTCAGCCCCAAATCGCCCCTCTTGCACCGGGTTAGCCCCGCCGAAGTCCGTCAGCCGGCGCATCGCATCGCCAATCGAGGCATCCAGCGTCACCAGATCGGGCCGGTACACCGCCAGCGACAGGTGATGATGCCCCTTGGCCGTTTTGCCCGACGCCAGATCATCCATCGCCGCAGCCAGCCCGGCGCGCAGCGAGGATGCACGGTCGCCCATGTTCTCCATCTGCTGCTCTTTGCGAGCCATCTTAGCTTCAGCCTTGCCCGACAGCATGAAGGCGAGCGACTGCGACAGAACGAGGTCGTACGGCGCCGACAGCAGCGTGTTGAGGCAACCAGGCCGCGCGCTGTGCGGGTAGTTCCGATAACTGATGATCGACCCGAACCGCGGCTGGCCGGGTATGCTCAGGTCATACGATCGCGGCCCAACGATAACCCGATGGGCATACACCGCACCGCCAAGCGACCCGGATGTGAATGGGATTGCCATCGGCAGCGCAGTGCGGATCAGGAACAGCGCCTCGCCAATCTCGGTGAACGTCAGCCGATGGCCGGGCATGTCGGTGGCCTGGGTCCGTAGGCCAAGCCGACGCGGGCTGTGTTCGCTAAGGGTGCTGGCGATCGTCGCAATCGCATCCTCAAGCTGGCGCACGTTGGCATCGGTTACGTTGATGCGGGCTGTTTTCCGCTTGCTACCCGACCACCACTTCGCCGCTTTGCTCACGGTAGGCTGAACGACAACGGTCAGGAACCACGTATTTGTGCGGAGGTCCGACAGCATGTGTCTGCTGTATTCGCCATAGAGATCGCTGGCGAAGTCGCTTCCGGACTTGTCAGCTACAGGCGAGGGGCGAACCCCACCGTGCCGCACCAGATGCGAGTAGACGACCACGTTGTCATCCACGATCTGCCGCAGGGCATTGTTCATGATCGCCACACGCCCATTCCGACGCTCTGGCTCGTCCAGTTCGAAGGCAACGCCGGTCAGTTCCAGCATGCCGAAAACGGACCCGTCCAGCGTAAAGGCAATCTCGGGCGCGTTGGGCAGATGCCCGGCAAACGGCACGTAGTCGCGGGGATCGCGCTCAAACATGCTCCATGCCCCGGTATTCGTCGTTCTTTGCAGGAATGGGGGGCACTGATGTGCCACCCCAATCCGAAGCATCGAAGTCCAGGGCAGCGCCCGTCATCCACAGATAGAAAACGCGGGGGGCGTTGAAGTCTTTGCGCACCAACTGCGCCAGCGCCCACCACGCAATGGCGAGGAACGGAACGTACAAAATCCCGAAGATCGTGACGATTTCACCCGCCACCACGACGTAGACAGCCAGCATTTCAAGCGGCATGCCCATCCACATGGCGGGGCGGGTGTCGGCAACGTCGATCGGGATGTTGATCAGTTCCGTCACTGGATCAGCCCATGCCTGCCGAGCCGCCAGCCGACATCAGGGCGGCGACGATCGTGGGGATCTGCCCGATGGCAACGCAGGCACCAGCTACGGTCAGCCCGCGACCCCAGCGCATTTCGCCAAACAGGCAGCCGGTGATGGCAGCCAGGATACCGAACATTGCCATACCCACGGCGAAATTCGTGAAGAACCAGTTGAACGCGCTTTGCAGCATCAGCCGCTCCTATTCGATTTCGATGGCTTGAAGGGCAACCGGGCGCACGCCGGTTGGATCAGCATCCGGTGCTTTGACCGGCGGCTTGGGGGCGTCAGGAGCGGGCGATGCCTCGCGCTCCTGCGGCTGTTTGCTCTGGCCCCACACGTCCCAGGTCGGGCCGGATGGCGCTGGCGGGGCAGGCAAGGGGGCTGGCGTGGCTGCGGCAATCTTCTCGGGATACCCGTTGCCGCACGCAGCCTGCCCGGTGTTGTAACGACACGACACCCGCCGCTCGACATCATACAGCCCCGCCAAAAACTCCTGGGCGGCACAGATGTTGGCGCGGGGATCGAACACGGTATCGACGGTCAGCCGAAGCCGCTGCCAGTTCACGGTGTTGATTTGCATTACGCCGGCGTCGATGGAGTGCTTGGCGGCGATCAGTTGCCGCGCCAAGGCGATCGCATCTTCAACGCTGGCAGGCGCATAAGACCGACGGTCGGTGTTGTCGTTAATGCTGGTGGTCGTGAAGCCGCTTTCGACCTCAGCCGTTTTGACCATGCGGGCGATAGGAACGCCCTGAACGGGGCACGCCGCAGCGATCTGAACCAGCGCCGCAGCCGTGATGACCACGGCGCTCAAGGCTGGAATCCGGTAGGGCGTCGCTGCATTTCCATACAGCAATCATATTGGTTTTGCCTACCTTATAGCAACCCTTAAATCATTAACTCTTAGGCTTCACCGTCCGCTTTTTCTTCCTCGGAATCGGCACCAAATCAGGCAGTTCCGTCATCAGCGCCGGCAGCGGCATGTCCACGGCTCGGGCCAACCGCTCAAGGGTTTCGAGCATCGGATTGAGGTTTTCCGTCTCGATCATCGCGATTGTCTTGACGTAGACGCCGCTTTTCTCGGCCAGGTCGATCTGCGTCCAGCCTAAAGCGGCGCGGCGACGGCGTAGGTTATCGCTGATAATGCGGGCGTTTTCTGGCCGCTTGGCTTCAATATCGGGTTCGCCCGGCGCTGGAATGCGTTTGGGTGGTCGGCCCATCAGAGGGTCATCATTCAGGTGGTTCTCAAGCAGGTTCAAGCGAACATCCCCTGCTCGCACCTGAAATGCAACGGCTTCATGTTTCCTCCGTGGACGGCGCGAGTCTAAGGAAAGATATATGGTAAGGGTTTCAAATGCTAGATGTGATTGAAGGTTATCGCCGCGGCGTCAGCACAATATCCGCAGCCGGCGGAAAGCCTTCCATCAACAGGTCAGCCCAAATCAGCGCAAGTTCGCGGCGTCGGTCTAGTCGCGTCGCGCGGTTGTAAGCGGCTTCGGTGCGGTTCTCTGGAGCGTGGGCAAGCATGAGGTCAATGACCGCACGATCGTCGGGGAAACGCTCGTTCATGACG
Organism: Rhodoferax sp.; assembly: GCA_028292305.1. Taxonomy (GTDB): domain Bacteria; phylum Pseudomonadota; class Gammaproteobacteria; order Burkholderiales; family Burkholderiaceae_C; genus Rhodoferax_B. Next base: position 16,215 of record JAQGMQ010000331.1, on the reverse strand, counting down.
CTGCTGAACCCGGCTCGCCATCCATGCGGAACGTGCAAGCGGTGATACCCAGCGCGGTTTAGCATGTAGCCGATAGCGTTCTCTGACATGGGTTGGTGCGCGCTTCTGCTACTCGGGAACACCAATGGACCTCGCCCCGTAAACGGCCTGATGGCGTACAAAACCTCTACGGCTGCGGGCGCCAAGGGGACAACATGTTCCCTTTTCATCTTCATGCGGACGGCTGGAATGCGCCACACCGGCTCGGACGTATCCAAGCCTTCAAACTCAACCCATTCTGCATGACGGATCTCGCCTGGGCGAACAGCGGTCAACGCAAGCAGACGCAGCGCCATGCGGGTGGTGGGGTGCCCCGGCTCGGATTCGGCTTTGGCGAGCATCTTGCGGAGGTCGTCTAAGTTGGTCAGTGCCGGCTGCCGCCCCTTGGTCAGCGGGGCCATGGCTTTCTGCACAACAGCGGCGGGGTCAACGGTGCCGCGGCCAGTAGCGATGGCATAGACGAACACTGCTGACAGCCGCTGCCGCACGCGCCTGGCCGTCTCGATCGCCGGCCGCGCTTCGATCTTGCGCAGCGTCTCTAGCACCATAGGCACGGTAATCTGGTCGGGCGTCTTTTTGCCGAATGCTGCAAAGGCGCCTTCCTCCATGCTGGAAAGCACATCGTCAGCGTGGATCGGCGTCCACCGGGTTTTCTGCTGCGCATGCCATTCCCGCGCGATGGCTTCAAACGTCTCATTAGGTGCGGCAACCGGTGCGGATGGATCAATGCCCTTGCGAAGCTGCGCCTTGGCTGCGTCTCGGGCATCTCGGGCTTGAGCAAGTGTGACTTCGGGGAAGCGGCCAAACGTCAATAGTTTCTCGACACCCGCGATCTTGTAGCGCATGCGCCAGACTTTCGCCCCGGCAACGGTGACGAACAGATGCAATCCGCCGGTATCTGGTAGCCGGAAGGCTTTCTCGCGCGGCACAGCCGCACGGACCTGCGTTATGGTAAGCGGCACGGCATAATCCCATTGAGGCGGGTATGCCGGCCTCCATACCCGCCGCCACACCCACCGATTGCGTTGGAAGGGTAGAACACGGGTTGGCGAGGTATGGCAAGGTTTCGCCCGAAGTCAGTGCGATTCCAGCGGCTTGTGAGACAATTTGGATGGTTCGAAACCGGCATCTGGCGGACGAGGTGTCCGTCACATTAATGGAGCAACGCCATGATATTAATCGCAAAAACGAGAGTTCGGAATGTCAGCCACCCACCATTATACCCACCAACCTAAATTACGCTGCGCGGGTTGATTGTAGGTTTGATATCCACTCATCAACCTCTGCCTCCCGCCACGCGACCACTTGCCGGCCCATCTTATAAGGGGCCGGAAACCGCTTGGCTGCGACTTCCTTGCTCAACCATGACCGGCTCATGCCGATTTTCTCCAGCACGTCGGCCACGCGCAGCATACGTTCGTATTGGACTTTGGTCATGCGCGCCACGCCTTCCACAGATCCTCAATCAGACTTTTCGTCATGACCCGCCGGGCATCATTATGCCGGTGCCCAGGCGTCCAGCCCCGCGTCTCGGTGTTGGCCTTGCGCCGGGCGTAGACCTCGCCGTATGGCCCGGCAGGACCGGCGGGCACGTCATCCCGCTCACCGCGCCACTGGTGCCGGAACATGCTGTCGGAACACAGTGCCCAAATCTCCGACCGGCGGCGCGGGCTGTATCCGTGGGCGGCGGCGGCTTCGGCGCCAGTCTTGCGCTGTTGCCGCTCGCCTTCGATCACGGCCAGACCGAGCCGCTTCCAGACCCGCTCCTTGGTGGCGTAGTTCGACAGGTCGCCCGTCTCGGCAATGACGATGGCTAGCCCAAGGTCACCAAAACCCTTGATCGGTTCCACGAATGCCCACACGGGGAGACTACGCGCCAGCTTGCGCATTCGCTTCTCGACATGCTTGCGGTGATTATCCCAGCCCTCTCGCGCCCTAGCGGAAGTCAGGATGATGGGTAGGCAAGCGGAGAGGGCAGCGTCCCTTCGGTCGCCATACTTTTTCAGGCCCTCTCCACTCTCGACCATCTTACGAATGGCCGACGCCTGTTTCCAGACGGCTTTTCGGTCTTTCTCGCTTTGCTCTTTGTTGTAGCCGAGCGACCGGGCAATCAGCGCCTCGGTCGATCGGTCGCACCGGCTCTGCGACTTAATGCAGAAGCTGCGTTGCGCTTGGAGTTCAAAGAGTTCGGATAGGATCGCAGACGGAGGCAGTGGGTCAGTGGTCGGCACATCATTGATGGCCTCCGCTGCGAATGGTGCGGAGACGGGCATTTCTGCCGCGTCTCCGCCGGGGGCACCATCAGTCTGGTAGACACCACTGTTCTGGCCCCCGATCTCGTCACGCATTGGCGGCTTCCTCTGCCAACGCATACAATTCTGTTGCTTCCTGCGCCGTGCGGTATTTGCGGATCGCGCCAGTTGGCGGCAGTCCGTCTGTCAGCAGTCGCACGAAACGTGTGTCTCGCTCCCTAGATTTTGACCAAGCAATTGCCTCCGGTGCGGTCAAGTCACCTAGCCGCACGCCATTGGCGTAGAAAGAATCAAGCAACGACTGCGCCGCTACCACGCCGACGGCAGCGATGGATTCTAGGCTACGGGGGCGAGCGGAGGGGGCATGATGCGATTGGGTTTCACCGGAGAATTGGCCCCCTCCGTTCTGACGCTGGCCACCATCGGCAGCCTGCGTATTGGGTTGGCGAGAGGGGGCAACAGCTTGTTGGTTGGCATTCTGGAGATGGCCCCTTCCCGCATGAACCGGGCGAACCCGGCTCATCTCTTGCGCCCGCACTACGGCAGCAGCGGCGGTCAACGCCTTCTGCGTCGCCTGTGCGGCGAATGGTTCGAACAGTTCCCACAGCAGCCCGGCATCACCGTGGACCGCCTTGAGTAGCGCGTTGCGTGCGCCGTCCCAGTTCTTCGGGTGCTCGCGCAGGGCGTTCATCACCACGCGGGAGAACCGCTCGTTTGCGGACGTGTAGCCGGCGTCTTTGAACGCTTCGGCCAGTGCTGTGTTGCTCATGCCGCTACGCCCTCACCCGCGTAAAGCCCATCTTCGCCGCGGACACAGCCGTCGAAACGGCGCTGTGCGAAACGTCGTCTAGCCCTTCGATTGCCGTTTGCGTCTCGGGCTTGTGGAGGAACCCGGTCAGGGCCTTGATGTCTTCGGCCATCTCAACCACCTCGATGATGGCCAACGCCGCAGGCGACATGCTGGCAGGGGCTTCGTCATTCTCAGTGTTCGGCGGCGGCTCATCAGACTGCACAGGCTCATCCTCGCCAAACCGCGCCGATGCGTCTGCCACGGCCTTGTCTAGCTGCGTGGCAAGCTCGGGCCGGTTCGCTGCCACCCATTCGCGCTTAGTCAGCGCATCAGGATCCACCAGCCACCGCTGGAATTCGGCCTTACCCGTCGCTTTGAGCCATTTCACCAGTTCAGCCACACCCTTTGCCACCTTGTCGGGGGCGGGGGCATCCGGCTCCTGCTTCTGAACGATAAGCGGCTTCACAGTGAACAGCCTCTTCTTACCCTTCGTCGCGGTCAGCGCCATGGATTTCTCCGCTGCCAGGTGCGACATGTGGCTGATGCGTATGCCCCCGACTGCCATGCCGCCGAACAACACAGTGTCGTCGCGGTAGAGCGTCATAGACCGACCTGCGTAGGTGCTGGCATCAGCGCCCCATACCATGACCATGACGCGACGCATGGATTTGCCGGGCTTGTAGGGCTTGCCGTTATCGCCTTCGAAGTGGACTGCGACTGGCTGTTCTTCCGACAGCAGCGACACCTTAGTGACGGTGATCGTGCGCGGACCGCCGATCAACTCGTCCGCATTTAGCTGGTCGGATTTTGGCATAATGGTGGACAGCATGTTCATGTTGGTCTTCCTGAATGGCCTAAGCCTGCTTCGGGTGGGGTTAGTGAGATTTGGCGCGGCGGTGCGCCCGCATATCGCCTTTGTGGTTGAAAGACCGGCCGCATCCAGGGCACGCGACAGCCAAGCTGTTCGGTTGGCGGCGTTTGTGCTGATGCGTTTGGCCCGGCGCGCACTGGTCGCATTTGCGTGGGAAACCGGGTGCAGGACTGTTGTTCAGGATGTCGTCAAAGAACACGCCGCAGCCCTCGCACACGGTGCCGTCCAAGATGTCTTCTGCTGCTTCGCCCATCACGCGAACATCTCAAGCTCGATGCGACGTTCTGTCGGGATCAGCCGCGCACCGGACGAAAGCCGCGCGCCGTATTGGTCAAGCCACTCGGTCATTTTTGCTTCGAACCCGGTTGCCGCCTCGACAATCGCGTCCATGATCTTGGGGTCAGGCTCAACCCGGATCGTCACCATCGGCAGGCCACCGGAATACGACACGAAGTCGGCCCACTTCCGGCCTGAGACGAGGAACCCGGTCTGCACCTGCACCATGAAGTCGTCGGGCATCACGCCGCGGGCAATCGTCTCGACCTGAAACCGTTGCCGCCGGGATTTGCACTCAATGAACCCGTCGTCACCGACCAAGCCATCAGGTGAGAAGCCCAGCGTAAACCCCCACTCGCTGTTGGTAATAAACCCCATGTCGTGAACCGGGGCATACCGTTCAGCGTAGAGGATGCGCGCCTCGATTTCATCCTCCTGGCCGCGCAGCATGTCGTCTCCGATGTAACGCGGCTCGACGTAGCGGGTGATCCGCTGCGCCATGAGTTCGAACATGTGCGCCCGAACCTTGTCGTTGTTGGCGGGCTTTATCGTGCCGGGCGTGACGATCAGCTTCATCTCGCTTGCCGTCAGCAAGCCGCATCGGGCTGCCAACCACTCATCGGATCCTTGGATCAGGTCGGCGTGGTATTTGACACTCATGCCCGCTGCCTCCGAACCATAGGCACGACGTTGGACCGTGCCTCCGTCAGCCCAGCCTCCCGCTCATGGTCCGCGGCGACCATGCCGTTGGCGAACAACTCTAGGCCGCGCACGTCTCGCGCGATGTCGAGCAGCCCGAGCAGATCATCAACTTCGATCCGCCCGTTGACCCGCATGCACTCCAAGCGGCGGTGGAAAGCCTTCCAGACGGCGAGGTCGTTCATGGCGCCGACACCTCGTAAGCCAGGACACCCGGATCCACGGCGAAGTTAACGTGAACCACCTCGCCGCGCTTTTCAGCCTCCGCAGCCTCGGCCTGATCGCAAGCGACCTGCATGTGCCGGATCAACTCGCGGACCTCATCGACCGTGCGGAAAGTGGTGAACGTGCTGGATGCGATGTCCATCTTGATCAGGATTGACGCCTCCAATCCCTCCACGAACATCACACGGTCGTAGCAAACGGGGCGGCTCATCCCACCGCACTCCACCGCATGACCGGTTCCATATCGAACGCCCGGTCACGCGCCTCGTCAGGATCAGGTTGGCCGAACTCCGCAACGTCGGGCTTGTTCGCCTCGAAATACTGTTCAGCCCAAGCCAGCAGCGGCCCCTCGGTAATGCGCTGGTGCGGCGTCACGTCGGTGCGAAGGGCGCAGGTGAATGCGAACTCGTCGTTGTATCGCGGCTCGTTGCAACCGTCGCCGCCACCCTCGATGAACTCGTAGAAGATGCGGACCTCGGCGCGGAACATCACCATGTCGAGTTCGTCGTCGCGGGCCTCGCAGACGGCATCCATGCTGTGCGTGATCATGCCCGGCACTCCATCGCGGAGCCATCGGGCGGCATGAGTTCCGTCAGTATCTGGACAAAGCGGCGCTCGTCACAGCCGGGCACAGGGCCGTCGTTGTTCAGGTAATAGGTCTGGCGCAGCCTGAAATCGATGACGTGCTGGATGGCGGCCCGCAGTGCGTCGGCGCTGGCATCGTCGGCGTCTTCAAGGGTGGCGAAGCTGGAAAGGTGGTCGGGCAGGTTTGACATCTGATCCCTCCGTTGCTGGTGGAGAGAAAGATATCACCATTCCGGTGATACGCAAGGCCAAAACGGAGGATTTCCGACGATTATCGCCAATTCGGTAAATCTATTTTGTACGTAACATCCCGGTTTATTCTGGTTTCGCCCGGTTACGGAATGTCACATAAACAAAAAGAGCAACATAAAGTGACAGTTGTGTTACCGCGTTGAGGTGAATTCACCGGGGATATCACCGCAGGGCCATTGCGGAGAATCCGATGTATGTTAAGCCTAGAAATGGGAGATCAAGATCCCGTCACGGTAGGGAGGACGTGAAAGTTGTCGGAGTCCATCACACGCGTCCGGTTTTTAGACGCCTTTCGGCCCGCGAGCATCATCGACGCCCGTGGCCGCTTCCCGAAACAGCTTAAACCGCAGATCGATGGACATCTGCCGCCAAAGACGAAGCAGAGCGATTTCCTCGGGGCTAAGGGGGAGAAGGTACTCTTCCTGCGCACTAAGAGCATGAGCAGCAACCGAGTGGCCTGCGGTCCGCTCAATATTGGCGACCGTGCTAAATTGTTGCGGTTGATGGACCGCTGGGCTGTCCGCAACGGGCTGCTGCCGGTTAGCGACGGGCTCTATTAAGTCGGCCGGTTTCACCTTTAGTGCTGCGGCTAGTTTAATCATCCAGTCGTGACTTAACTTCCGACTGCCACTCTCCAGGCGCGAAACCTGCTGGGCTGATGTGCCCAGCAGGTCGGCCAACTCCTGTTGAGTCAGGCCCTTACTTTTTCGCAGATTCTTTAATTCGTTTGGCATAACGCTACGTCTCAATTCAGCGTGCGGTGAGCAATAGGCCAAATTGGTAAGTTGACCGTTGACGCGGCTTACCGGAATGGTGATATTGTGGGCCATGGACCTTCGAACCTGGCTTTCATCCAACGAACTTAGCCCCACGGTTTTTGCTGCGTCGATTGGCGTCGCACCGCAAACCATCTACCGGTACCTGTCGCAGGATCGCACGCCACACCGGTTGGTGATGCGCCGGATTGCAGAACTGACGCAGGGGCAAGTCCAGCCCAACGATTGGTTCGCTGGCGAAGATCGGCGGGCCGCATAAGTGACCTGGGTCCACCGCTTCACTTCAGATTGCTGGGGTGCCAAGCATTGGCGGTGGTACAACCTTGTCCGTTGGCTGCCGCCTGAAGCTGGGTATACCGCGATAATCATTGGCTGTGGCGGGTTTGTCCCGGGCGCCGCGTTGCCAGCCCAGCCGGCGCTGTTGCCGCCCCCACCAGCCGCCGCGCATTCAGCACCGCTCGCACCGCCGATCCCCGATCTGCGCCCGATGCTGCCGCTGTTCCCGTCCGCACCATATCCGCCATACTTTGGTGATTTCGGCTTCGGCTTCGGCCCGAGCGGTGGCGCACCTGGCCCGGTCGAATTTGCACCAACTGGCACGCGCCACAATCGCCGGCTGCGTGCACATCGGATTGACCAGATGCCGCCGCCGATTGTGCCCGTTAGCGGCCCCAAGATGTCGGCCCCGCCGCTGACGCTGCTTCCGTCGCCACCGGTCGAGGCGCCGCCGTTCACCACGATGCCGCCAATCGAACTCACCGACGCGCCCCCGGAAATCACCCGCGTTCCCGAGCCAAGCGGCTGGGTGGCGTTCGCGGTCGGGGCCTTGTCGCTGCTCGGTGTGTCCATACACGGTAGAGGTATTAGAATACCTTAACTGCTGTCAAACAATTCCGTTGTGAGTTGGGTATTAACTTTTCGTGACACGTTGAAGGACAAGGAGAACTGTAATGCTTCGTGCCGATTGGCGATCAGAACAACGCAAGGCGGTTATCCTATCGGAATGGCCCAACGGCATTCACATCGATGCTCTGGTTGATCTGCTGAATACCCTGCCCGGTGCAGTGGTTGGCCGGAAGTCGCTGGAAAGCTTTATCCGCAACTACAAGATTCACCGTTCGCGGGAAGCCCTGCACAACATGTTGGTCGAGCGGGGCCGGGTGAAGCGCGAGGAGCGGTTGGCAAACCCGCCGCCGCCGAAGCCTGTGCTGAAGGTCGCGCCGGGTCGCGCTGTGACTTACGGGCACAACAGCACGCCCCGAATCTTCCAGCAGTCGCGCCCAGCTTTGCCCAAGATCGTCATCCCGAAGGAGCCGGTGATCCTGCCGCCTGTTGGTCCTGACGGAAAAATCGAGATTGAGCTTGGGCCGTGCATGGCCTGGGCCGCGCAGAACAACATCCAGGGCTTTGACGGATCCAACGTCGGCGCTCTGTGCCAAGTCATGGCGGCGCGCGGCCTCCCGCCGATTGTGATTGTTTGGCCCAGCCACGGTGCAGACTGATGCCGTGGCCCAAGGGTAAACCCCGCTCGCCGGATACCGTCGCCAAGATGAGCAAGGCACTCGCCGGTCGCCGCCCCTCTCCGCAGGCGTTCGCTGCACAGGCCGCGGCTTGGCACATCACCTGGGATGACGAGATGGTCAGCGTGGCCATTGCGGGTGCTGAGGCGGGGGCGTCGCACTACAGCACCTCCAGGCGCCTCGGCGTGAGCGAAACGGCTCTGGCTAATTTCTACGAGAAGCGCGGCGTGCCTGACGGGCGGCGCCTGCGATGAGCAGCACCACAGAATGCGCCGGCATGACCACGCCGGCCACAGAGGCTCGTGTCAGTCCTCCGTCTGACGCGGGCGGTTTCTCCCCCAAACTTGGCGCTGCCAGGTCTGCGACATTGGCGCGATCTGGCAGCGCCGCCTTTTTGGAGGACGGCAACCGAGCGATTGCACGGCGCAATTACATCACCGCCGACGATCTGGTTCGCGAGTTGCGAGCGGCATGCCAGCGGGAAACGCAGCATGGGTTCTGCAAACGCACCGGGGCCAATCAGGCGACCGTCTCGATGGTCCTAAACGGAATCCGGCCAATGACGCCGGCCATCGCCAACGCACTCGGGGCGATGAGCGAAACCGTCTACTTCAAAATGGGGAAAGCCGATGCTTGACGATACCGATGCCGCGCCCGGTGCTGGGCATAACGTGACGGCCGAACCGCTGGCTGCCGATCGGCTGCGGAGTTTGGTGGAGCGGATAGAAAGACTTTTGGAGGAGCGTAAGGCGCTCTCCTCGGACATTTCCGACATCTACAAGGAATCCGCGTCGGCCGGGTTCGAAAACAAAGTCATCCGTCAGTTGATCAGGATCCGCGCTCAAGACCCTGCCGAGGTCGAGGAGCAGGAGATGCTTCTGGACACATATCGCCGCGCTTTGGGGATGTGAGCATGAGCGGGCAATACAGAGCGTTCATCGCCGGCCAGGTTTACGACAACAGCGACCTGTTGCCGATCGATTTGCGTATGGCGCCATCGACTGATTTGCCGGTCATCGCGCAGAAAAAGCGCCGCGGTCGTCAACCCGGCTTCGTCATGACCCAGGCTCATAAGGATAAACTCAGCGCCGCCCAGGTGGCTTCGTGGAAAGTCCGTAAGGTGGGCAGCGGCTGGCCAAGATGGTGACTGCGGGCAAGTCGGATTCCGAAATCGCCTGGATGCTGGCGACGACGGAGGGCGAAGTGGCCAGCCGGGTTAAGCTGCTGCGGTTGGTTCGATAGGGCCATGCTGGTCGTCACCATCCCCGGCCCCATGCGAGGCAAGCAGCGTCCCCGCATCTCGACGCGAGGCGGGTTCGCGCGTGCCTACACACCATCGGAAACCGTTAACGCGGAAGCCTGGGTGAAGTCGTGCGCGATCCAGGCGATGAACGGGGCTGCGGTAATGGCCGGGCCGCTGCGGCTGTCTATGGCAGTCGGCGTGCCGATCCCGGCTAGCTGGTCGAAGAAGAAGCAAGAAGCGGCGCGGTCGGGTGCATGTAGGCCGACTGGAAAACCCGACTTGGACAATGTGACGAAGTTGGTAGCCGACGCTTTGAACGGGATTGCGTGGCGCGACGACGCAGAAGTTGTCGAGATGAGCCTGAGTAAGTTCTACGCCGACAACGTATTTACGACGCTGACGGTTGAGGCGATATGAGCCTCGCCGCCATCATTTCTTACCAATCGGAGTTGCGGGGCTTAAGGGTTCCCGCTACCGTAGATGTGCCGCCCAACAATGGTGGCGGGAGTGGGTTCGGCGCCAACCGAATCCCACCCCCTAACCAGTCAACCTATGTGAGAGGTCGATATGGCTGAGTCCAGAAACGTACGCGCACAGGCGCGCGTGTTCAATCCCCAATGCATCACGAACAGCGGAACCGCAGTCCTGCCCCTTGGCAGCGCCCGCGCGGATTTCCTCGCGTTCTGCGAAGCGCGGCAAATGATGATGGCCCGCTACGCCAATTGGCTGCTGCGCAATCCGGCAGACAAAGACATTAACGACGAGATCGACGCCACGACTTCCGTCATGCAGCAGATGAATGCATGGGAGGTCGGTTATGGCCGGTGATGTAGTCCCATTCGACATCGCCCTGCGCGGAATATCCCAGCGCGCAACCCCAACCAACCTACAGGCCGAGCAAGCCGTCCTAGGCGGCATCCTCTGCGACAACCGGGCGCTTGGGCAGTTCGACACCTTCCTGCGTGCCGAGCATTTCGCTGACCCGATCAACGCCAAGATTTTCACCGCCTGCACCAAGCGCATCCGGTCGGGTGGCGTTGCCGATGCGATCACGTTGAAGGCTGAGTTTGAAAACTCTGGCCTGCTCGATGACGTGGGCGGGTTCAACTACATCGTTGACTTGATGAAGTGCATGGTCGGCACCCGCTACATCAGCGGCTACGGCCGAGCCATCGTGGAAGCCTATGTACGCCGCGAGATGATCCAGGCTGGCGAGGCGTTGGTTAACCGCTCCTTCGGGGACGGGCAGGACATCTCCGCTGTCGTGGCCGAACACATGCGTGCCATGGAACTGGCCACGTATGGACTGGTCGATGGCATGGACCGGCAGGCTGTTTCGCTCAACGACGCCATGGATGCAGCCCTAGCCGATGCCGACGCCATGGCACGCGGTGAGAAGACCTTGGGTGTCTCGACCGGCATGGCCAGCGTGGATGCGGTCATCGGCGGGATGGAGCCTGGCACGCTGAACGTGCTGGCTGGTCGGCCTGGGTCGGGCAAGTCCGCCCTTGGCCACAAGTGGGCACTGAACGCTGCTAGGGCCGGTGTGGGCGTGCTGGAAATCTCGTTGGAGATGACAGCCACCGCGTTGGGTCGGCGCACGCTGTCGGCCGCTGCTGGCATCCCGTTGGCTGCTCTGCGGGCTGGTGAGCATGCGCCATACGCTCGCCAACTGATCCAAGCCCGGCAGGAGCTTCACGACCTTCCGCTGTCCATCGAGGACGGCGGATCCATGAACGCTGCCGACATATTGGCCAAGGGCAAGGCTGCGAAGAAGCGGCACGGCCTGGGGCTGCTGCTGGTGGATCACTTGCAGATCGTGAAGGCGGAAGCCGCGGACATCCGCAACGGCGCCACGGCCATGATGACGGCGATTAGCCACACCATGAAGGCCATCGCCAAGGAGTTGGAAATTCCGGTGATCCTTCTGTCCCAGCTTAACCGGGGCGTGGAAAGCCGGGACGACAAGCGGCCCACGATGGGCGACCTCCGGCAGTCGGGTGCGATCGAGGAAGATGCTGACACGGTGGGGTTTGTGTATCGGCCGGAACTGCACCTCAGCAAGTCGGTGCCGGATCAGCGGGAAGGCGAGACTTCAGAGAAGTATGCCGCTCGCGTGACTGACTACCACGATCAGAAGTCTCGGCTGGACGGCAAAGCGGAACTGATTTTCGAGAAGGTGCGGGATGGTGAGCCAATCGCCGTGCCACTGAAGTTTTTGAAAGCATCGGCCACGTTCGCTGAGGCGGACCAGGCGAACGACAATCACGGAGATTACCGATGACGGGCGCCGAGTTGGCTGCCCCGCTGACGCCGCCTGAGTGCGACCTTCGCGGGATGCCGTATATGCCGTTGGATATCGTTCGCCTGTTTGACAGCGACCTGTATGCGCTTTCCACGGGGGATGAGTTCAAGGCGGCTTTGACCCTTTGGGGCAAGAGCTTCCTTCAGGTGCCGGCCGGCAGCCTGCCCGACGATGACCGCATTCTGGCTCACCTGTCCAACGCCGGGTCATCGTGGCGCAAGGTGAAGGCCATGGCGCTGCGTGGCTGGATCCAGTGCCTGGATGGCCGGCTGTATCACCCTGTCGTCGCAGAGAAGGCTAACGACGCATGGGCAGCCAGGCTTGCCAGCAAGAGCCGGACGGAAGCTGCGCGGCTTGCCAAGGCGGACAAGAAGGCTGCTGACGAGGCCGGTAAGCGTGCCACGCAATCTGCGACAGTGGCGCATCCTTCATCTGTCACAACATCTGTCACAACCTCTGTCACAGAGTCTGTCACAGACATTGCCACACGCTCTGTGACAACCCCTGTTGCTCAGACTGTAACAGGATCCAAGTTAAGTACAAGTAAAGTAAGTAAGCAAGAAAGCAGGCTAGCTCTTGTTCCTGAAGCCGTGCGCGCGACCCCAAAAGCCGGTGCCCCGGACCCGCTTGGAACGGGCATGGCGGATATTTACCCGGATCGAGAAACCGGGAAGCCGATGGTCAACGGCGAGTTTCTCGACATCGCTCGGCGGCGAATTTACGACGCTGCCGGGCTTCCTGAGCCGGATAGCCTGCGCGAATTGACCACGTTGATTGGCTGGCTGGCGGCTGGCTACGTGCCGGACGACATGATTCCGGTCATTCGGCGGATGGCGAGCAAAGCCGGCGATCGCATTCGTCTGCTGAGTTATTTCGACTCCGCAATTCGTGCCGAATGCCGACCTGGCATCATCCTGCCGCGGAGGACCGGAACATGACCGTGTGGTAGTGGATCCTGGCCGACCTCGCCGTGCTGGCGGTGTTCTGGCTCTACCTCGCCCTGCGCAGCCACTCCGACGAACGCAGCAACCGGGGGGAGTGGTGATGAGCATCTGGTCCCGCGCCCTAACCCGCTGGCTAGACCGCACCGAACAACCAGCCGACCCGCTGCCGGACTGGGATCGCGTCTGCCCCGGCTCCTATCTCGTCATCCGCCGCTCCATTGCGCAGTCGATGCCCGAAGACTGGCAGCGGGAAATGGCGCGGCTGTATCGGCAAATGGTGCAGCGGTGCGAGACGGCGCAGGTGGAGTTGGTGCCGACCGTCGTTTCGTCGCGGGTGCAAGGGCCGAAGGGGCAGTTCCAGCGCGATCCGTTGGCGCGGTTTGAGGATGAGCGGAACCCGTTTACCGAGGGGAGGGGGCAGTGACCGACCTCATCAAGCCGATCGGCCTGTTGGCCCTGCTGATGCTGCTCTGGATCCTGGGCGGCGTCACCACGCGGCAGGAAATCCGCCGGGACATCTATCACCGCCGCGCGGTCGTCTGGCCGTTCTACGCCGCGTCCGTTGTCGCGATGGCAGGCATCTGGGTGTGGATCGCATGATTGCGCCGTGTAATTGCAGCACAGGAGGCCGCGATGCGTAAGGGCAGTTCGCACACCGAGGAAACGCGGGCGAAGATGTCGGCTTCTCACAAAGGCATGGCGCCTTCCGCCGAGACAAAAGCCAAAATCTCGGCCGCTTTAAAGAACAAGCCTTTGATCGCCCAGCATACCCGAGCAAAGATGTCGGTAGCTAAATTAGGAAAGAAACTTTCCGATGCTACGCGAGCGGCAATGTCTGTCGCCGCAAAAAAACGTTGGGCACGGGGAAAAATCGCACAGGAGGCCGCACAGTGAGTTATTCCTTCTGGTGGCACCAATCCACGGACGCGCGGCGCAACGCATCAGGCGGGCAGGAAATCGGCTCCTGGCCGGCAATGGTGGCGCGGGCGGAACCCAAGCGCGGCAATCGGGTGGTCGCGCGGTTCTGGCGGTGGCTGCGGAACCTGTCGGGGGTGCGGTCATGACGTGGCAGCCGATCGAGACTGCACCGAAGGATGCGCATGGATGCTTCCTGATCGCGCGCTACCCCATCCGATCCGGCGTGTGGAGCGATCCATGTTTCAGTTGGTGGGATAGCAAACTGAAGCACTGGGCGCGCTGGACGCACGAATTCCAGCCTACGCACTGGATGCCATTCACGGAGCCACCCGAGTGAGCCACATGACGCCGAAACGCGGCGCCATCACGGCGGCTCGCCTGCGCGCCTGGAACGACGGCCTTGCCCGCGAACGTGCCAAAGCCCTGGCCGAAGCGATCATCGTCGCCGCTCCGGACACAGGCGCAGATGGCCCGGCAGCCACGGCGCGGCTCGTCCGCACGGAGGAAGTCGAGGGCCGCTCCAAAGGCACGGCATCCCGAGGCGAGCGTGTCACAGCCCGGCGCGTGGTCTGCGAATGCACGATCGACACGCTGCACGCGCAGAACCACCTGACGCGCACGCAATGGGGTTCGGGCATCTGGTTCCGGCAGCGGTATCTCACCGGATACAAGGGCTTCAACGGCACGGCGTCGTATGGCGAGCGTGTGCCAGGTGCTGCCACCATGGACGAAGCCGTGCGGGTCACAGCGGCACGGAAAGACCTCGCCATCGTGGCTGCCATGGTCGGGCAACTCGAATGGGCGGCACTCGAACGGTGCGCGGGGCATGACCAGAATGTCGGGGCGGGGAACATGCGGTTTCTGGTGGCCGCATTGGATACGATCACGGTTTGGCGGAATGTCGGGAGGCCGGTGAAGTGAGCTACAACACCACATTCCAGTGCATGCTCCTGCTGGTCGGCGGCGAGGTCGCAACCGCCATGGGCCGGCGTGGTATCACTGTGGAAGTGTTGGCCGCGTCGTTGGAAATGAAGCCCGCGCTGTTGCGTCGCATCCTGTCGGGCAACTATCGGCGCCTGACGGTTTCGCAGATGGCCGATCTGGCAGAGGCAGTCGGCTGCACATGGTCTTTCGACCTGTTGGAGCGCACCCCAGAATGACCAAAGACTGGACCCCCATGGATTGGGCCGTCGATGCAGCGTTGCTCCAATGCCCGATGGAGGAAAGTCGCACGGGCGGGTTGGCGCATCTCATTACGTATGACGTGCTGTATCAGATGGTTCAGGCGGCGATAGCTACGTATCTCAACCAGATGGGGAATCGGGTGGCGGCTGATGGTGGGATGGTGTTTGTCGAGGAGGACGAGGCCGCAAAATGACCG
This sequence comes from Rhodoferax sp., assembly GCA_028292305.1. GTDB lineage: Bacteria > Pseudomonadota > Gammaproteobacteria > Burkholderiales > Burkholderiaceae_C > Rhodoferax_B. The sequence goes on along the minus strand of JAQGMQ010000331.1, from coordinate 1,139 downwards.
CGGAAAAACTATTGCATTCCCTGGCTTTACATGGTTTGTATCTAGCATCTGGAGTTGATGCGCCCGCCGTTAGCCAGGCAGTATCCATTTGAGATTGCATTCGGCACCCAATTGCCCCATGTTTTCTAGGCTGAGAGGCCGACAAGCATTCCCTGAATAGACGGAGCAGTGTTCGCGCGCTGCTCCGTTTTTCGTTCAGGCCCCGTGAGACGTATCCGAATGGGACGCCCAGCAAACCGCCGGTCTGTCTATGATGACGAGGCCATCGACAACCTGTGCCGCATGTTGGTGCACGGCATGTCGATGAAGCAAGCGTGCCGCATCTCGAAATGCCCGTCCGATACTGCCGTCTATGAGCGTATGGCAGTAGATGAGGAGTTTCGGGCCAGAATTGCGCGCGCGAAGGTCGCCCAGCAAGACGCCATCATGGACGACATTCAGGACATGGCGGACGCTGCCACGCCTGAGAACTGGCAGGTGGTGAAGCTGCAAATCTGGACCCGGCAATGGCGAGCCGCGAAATTGGCCCCCAAAGTCTACGGCGATAAGGTCGATGTCACACATGCGGGCGAAATCGGCGTCAGGAATCTAACCGATGTCCAGCTTGCGGATCGACTTGCTGAATTCGGCCGAAAAGCTGGAACTCGAAGCGATCCTGTTGGAGATGAGCCGGCGGAAGATCCGGAGTAGCTTCCGAGAGTATTGTGTCCATGCGCTGGCGCCGTTGGGTCATGCTCCTGCCCCGCACCACGACTTAATCATCCGCGAACTGGAAGCGGTGGCGGCCGGCCGCACGCCGCGCCTGATGCTGAACCTGCCGCCTGGGTCCGCAAAATCCACCTACGCCAGCGTGCTGTTCCCTGCATGGTGCTTATCGCAGCGCAAGCATCTGAAGATCATCGCGGCGAGCAACACCGCCAAGCTGGCCGAGCGGTTCAGCCGCAGCGTGCTGGATCAGGTGCGTGAAAATGGCGACGTGCTGGGGTTCAGCGTGGACCGCGGCGGCGTCGAGATGTGGGACACCACGAATGGTGGCGCGTATCGCAGTGCTGGCGTAGGCGGAACGATTACAGGGTTCCGCTGCGATTTAGCATTGGTGGACGATCCGGTAAAATCCCGCGCAGAGGCGGAATCCGAGG
>JAQGMQ010000308.1 GCA_028292305.1 Rhodoferax sp. | reverse complement strand
AGCAGCCTTCGAACTTGACGATCTTCGAGCGGCTGGTGGCGCCGCGCGCCAGCCGGATCGCGCTCATGCCGGCTTCGGTGCCCGAGCTCACGAGCCGGATCTGCTCGACGCTGGGCACCAGGGCGATGATGGCTTCGGCAAGCTCGATCTCGCGCTCGGTCGGCGCGCCGTAGGAGAAGCCGTCGAGCACGGCGCGCTGCACCGCCTCGACCACGCGCGGATGGCCGTGGCCCAGGATCATCGGGCCCCAGGAACCGATGTAATCGATATAGCGCGTACCGTTCGCATCCCAAAAATAGCTGCCCTGCGCCCGTTGCACGAAGCGCGGGGTGCCGCCCACGGCCTTGAAGGCGCGCACGGGGGAGTTCACGCCGCCGGGGATGACCTTCTGGGCGCGGGTGAACAGTTGCTGGTTGAGATCAGTGTCTTGTGTCATGGGGTGGAGCTTCCAATGCGGCGATGGCCTTCAATGTTTCTTCGTCGACCTCTTCGTCGACACCGTTGCCGTCTTCGTCGTCGTCAGGCTGGGCCCAGAACATGCGGTCGGGCAGCACGTGTCCCATGCCGGGGCGAAAGCCGCCGTCGAGGCAACGGTCGAGGTAGTTCAGCGCTTCGCTGGCGGCTTCACCGAGTTCGGTGCCGCTGGCCAAAAGTGCAGCCAGTGCGGCCGACAGCGTGTCGCCGGCGCCGGTGAACACGGCTTCGAACAGCTCGAACTTTTCGCTTGTCAGCGTGGCCTGCGGGCTGGTCAGCACGTTGTCGACATGCTGGTCGGGCAGCGGAATGCCGGTGACCAGGGTGTAGGCCACGCCCATCTCGCCCGCGGCCTTGGCGATGTCGCGCGGCGTGGGGTTGCGTTCGTTGTTCCAGTCGGGCAGCAGCCAGCGGCGCAGGGTGCTGTGGTGTCCAACCAACACCGTGGTCTGGGGCAGCATCAGTTCGCGAAACGCGTCCAGGTACTCGTCGATCTTGTCTTCGTCCCACCAGGAAAGGTTGGGCATGTAGGCCACGAGTGGCACGTCGGCGTAGTCGGCGGCGATCTCGGCAATGGCGCTGATGTTCTCGGGCGTGCCGACAAATCCGACCTTGATGACTTGCACCGCCACGTCTTCCAGCACGGCCCGCGCCTGCTCGGCCACAGCCTCTTCGTCGAAGGGGAAATGGTCGAAGATCTCTCCGGTATCGCGGGCGTAGGCGCCGGTCACGACGGGCAAAGCGTGGGCGCCGACCGAGGCCATTGCCGACACGTCGGCCGCCAGGCCGCCGGCGCCGCTGGGGTCGCTGGCGTTGAAGACCATCACGCAGGCCGGGCCGGCCAGATCGTCTTCTTCGGCCACCGTTGGATCGTCGGCAGTGGTGATGGGCAGGTCGGTGGGGGGTGTGGTCATGGGCATGGTGCCGGCAAGCGACCGGCATCAGGCCGGCCAGAGAGGCGAACAGGGCTTCGGGGTGCCGTGTTGCGTCGATACAATCGTTGCATTCTATTCCAAGGCCCCTTAAGCTGTGACTGATACCAAAACCTGGATGTGTTTGATTTGCGGATGGATTTACGACGAAGCCACCGGTGCGCCCGAGCACGGCATTGCTGCCGGAACCGCCTGGGCCGCAGTCCCCATGAACTGGACCTGTCCTGAATGCGGCGCGCGCAAGGAAGATTTCGAAATGGTTCAAATTTAAGGCTTGCACGACGCAGCATCGCAACCGCCGGTGCGCCCCGTTCATGGTCACTCAGGAGCCGCATCACGTGAGTACGTCAGCAACGACCTTCAGAGTTCTGGTGGTGGACGACAGCAATACGATTCGCCGCAGCGCCGAAATCTTTCTCAAGCAGGGTGGCCACGAAGTGTTGCTGGCCGAAGACGGGTTCGATGCCTTGTCCAAGATCAACGACCACGCGCCGCAACTGATCTTCTGCGACATCCTCATGCCCAAGCTCGACGGTTACCAGACCTGCGCCATCATCAAGCGCAACGCCCGGTTCTCGTCGATCCCGGTGGTCATGCTTTCGTCGAAAGACGGCGTGTTCGACAAGGCCCGCGGGCGCATGGTCGGCTCGCAGGACTACCTCACCAAACCTTTCACCAAAGACCAGTTGCTGCAGGCCGTGCAGCAGTTCGGCGCGAGCGCCTTGCCGGCGCTGCAAGGAGTTGCCTGATGCCCATCCACAACGTCCTCATCGTGGACGATTCCAAGACCGAGCTGATGTACCTCACCGGCCTGCTGCAGAAGAACGGCATGTCGGTGCGTACCGCCGAGAACGCCGAAGACGCGTTCAAGCGGCTCGAGGAACTGAAGCCCGACCTGATCCTGATGGACGTGGTCATGCCCGGCCAGAACGGCTTCCAGCTGACCCGTTCGATCAGCCGCAACCCGGCCTACGCCGATGTGCCCATCATCATGTGCACCAGCAAGAACCAGGAAACCGACCGCGTCTGGGGCTTGCGCCAGGGCGCGCGCGACTACATCACCAAACCCGTCGACGCCGCCGAGCTGAAGGCCAAGATCAGCGCTCTGGGCTGAGCGCCGATGGCCAACCGCGAAGCCATCAGAGAACTCCAGACGCGTCTTGCCACCCGCTTGCAGGCTGCCCGCACCGAAGGGCGGTCGGTGCAATGGCTCGCCGTTGAAGCCCGCGGCCAGCGGTATCTTTTTCCGCTGGCGCAGGCCGGTGAAATCTTCCCCTGGACGTCGGTGCAGGCCGCCCCCTATACCCAACCCTGGTTCCTGGGCGTGGCCAATCTGCGCGGCGGGCTGTGCGGCGTGGTCGATCTGGCCGCGTTCCTGTCGATGACGCCCACGCCGTCCGAGGCCGAACGCGCCGAATGTAGCCTGCTGACGCTGAACACCACGCTCGACGTGAACTGCGCACTGGTCATCGACCGGCTGGCCGGCCTGCGCGGCACCGAAGCCTTCACTTCCAGCGTGCCCGCCGCCGACGATGCGCCGCCGTATTTCGGCCCGCAGCATGTCGACGCCGCCGGCCTGCCCTGGCGCGAAATCGATCTCCT
>JAQGMQ010000296.1 GCA_028292305.1 Rhodoferax sp. | reverse complement strand
CGAGCAAGCCATCCTCGACCAGATCAAGGCGTTGGACGGTGATTTCGAATTCGAGATCTACGTTTCGCTGACCTGCCACAACTGCCCCGATGTCGTGCAGGCGTTGAACCTGATGGCGGTGCAGAACCCGCGCATCCGCACCACGATGATCGAAGGCGGCACCTTCCAGGACGAGGTCAAGGACCGCCAGATCATGGCCGTGCCGACCGTGTTCCTGAACGGCACCGAATTCGGCCAGGGCCGCATGAGCCTGGAAGAAATTCTGGCCAAAATAGACACCAGCGGCGTGGAGCGCGAAGCGAAGAAGATCGGCGCCAAGGCACCGTTCGACGTGCTGATCGTCGGTGGCGGCCCCGCCGGCGCGGCAGCGGCTGTGTACGCGGCCCGCAAGGGCATCCGCACCGGCGTGGCCTCGGAGCGTTTCGGCGGCCAGGTGCTGGACACCATGGGCATCGAGAACTTCATCTCGGTGAAGGAAACCGAAGGCCCGAAGTTCGCCCACGCGCTGGAAGAACACGTGCGCACCTATGACGTCGACATCATGAACCTGCAGCGCGCGGCCGCACTGGTGCCGGGCAAGGACCTGATCGAGATCAAGCTGGAAAACGGCGCCTCGCTGAAGAGCCGCTCGGTGATCATTTCCACCGGCGCGCGCTGGCGCAACATCCACGTGCCGGGCGAACACGAATACAAGTACAAGGTCGTGGCTTATTGCCCGCATTGCGACGGCCCGCTGTTCAAGGGCAAACGCGTGGCGGTGATCGGCGGCGGCAATTCGGGCGTCGAAGCGGCCATCGACCTGGCCGGCATCGTGGGCCATGTGACGCTGGTCGAATTCGACACGCAACTGCGCGCCGATGCCGTGCTGCAACGCAAGCTGACCAGCCTGGCCAACGTGACGGTGATCAAGAACGCGCAGACCACCGAGATCACCGGCGACCAGCAGAAGGTCAACGGCCTGGTCTACAAGGACCGCGCCACCCAGACCAGCCACACCGTGGACCTGGAAGGTGTGTTCGTGCAAATCGGGCTGGTACCCAACACCGACTGGCTCAAAGGCACGGTCGCGTTGTCCAAGCACGGCGAGATCATTGTCGATGCGCGTGGCCAGACCTCGGTGCCCGGCGTGTTTGCCGCGGGCGATGCGACCACGGTGCCGTTCAAACAGATCATCATCGCGGCGGGCGATGGCGCCAAGGCGGCGCTGGGCGCCTTCGACCACCTGATCCGCACCTCGGCACCGGAGGAGACGTCGCTGGCCGCCGCGGAAGCGTTGGCCACCGCCACGGCGTAACTGCCAAACGCCAGCCTCGCGCCGGCTTGAACTTCACGAACGCCGACCTCAGGGTCGGCAGCATCACCAGAACGCCGACCTCAGGGTCGGCGTTCGCGCGTGGGGATGCGGCTCAACCAAAACACGCCGCACAACACGAAGCCGATCACCGAGGCCTGCAGCCAGGGCCGGCCCTGCAGCATGTAGACCGAGCCGCAGGTGGACACGGCCATCGAGCCGATGGCCAGCCACTTGATGCGCAGCGGGATGCTGCGGTGGGTCTCCCAGTCCCGGACGAGTGGGCCGAACAGGCGGTGCCGCATCAGCCAGGCGTGAAAGCGCGGCGAGGCCTTGGCGTAACACGATGCGGCGAGCAGCACGAACGGCGTGGTCGGCAGCACCGGCAGGAAGATGCCGGCCACGCCGAGCGCCAGGGCCACGCTGCCGCAGATCAGCAGCAAGGCGCGCACCCAGCGTGAGCCGTGCGGCACGGTGCCGCTGTGGGGATTCGCCACGACCGAAGCGGTGCCTGTGGTTCGTGTCTTGGGATCGTCGGCGTGCAAATCAACTCCGGTCACAGGAAGGAAGCAGCCGATTGTCATCACCTGACGAGTTGCGGCGCGCATCAAAGAAGAACGTGTATCAGTCCTGTTCGCTGTCAGCGCGACAGGACGGGGTTATAGGCAATCTTTTTTGATTATCCGGGCCGGCTCTACGAGAATACCCGCAGCACTATCGCATTAAAAACAAACCCGTACGGAGGACTCCACCATGAAGGGTGATCTAAAAGTCGTTGAGCATCTGCAAGCACAGCTCAAGAACGAACTGACTGCCATCAACCAGTACTTCCTGCACTACCGCATGTACAAGCACTGGGGCCTGGACAAGCTGGCCAAGAAGGAATACGCGGAGTCCATCGGCGAGATGAAACACGCCGACAAGCTGATGGACCGCATCTTCATGCTCGACGGCCTGCCCAACCTGCAGGACCTGGCGAAAATCCTGGTGGGTGAAGACGTGCCCGAGTGCCTGGCCTGCGACCTGAAGGCCGAATACGGCGCGCAAGCCACCATCAAGGACGGCATCGCGCATTGCGAAGTGGTGCGCGACTATGTCTCGCGCGACCTGCTGCAGGGCATCCTGGACGACACCGAAGAACACATCGATTTCCTGGAAACGCAGATCGATCTGGTGGCCAAGGTCGGCATCCAGAACTACCTGCAAAGCCAGATGGGTGAATTCGAATAGTTCTGCTGCGCGGGCTGGTCCGCGGTCGGTCCCGATTCGGAGTCCCCATGTCAAAGGGCCATGACTTGCGTCATGGCCCTTTTTTCATACTGAACCCTGAGGCGACTTATGCGTCGACCTTGCCGGCCGGGTTGCGCAGGCGGATGTGGAGTTCGCGCAATTGCTTTTCATCAACCGTTGACGGCGCCTGCGTGAGCAAGTCCTGCGCGCGCTGGGTCTTCGGGAAGGCGATCACGTCGCGGATCGACTCGGCACCCGTCATCAAGGTGACGATGCGGTCCAGGCCGAAGGCCAGGCCACCGTGCGGCGGCGCGCCGTATTGCAGCGCGTCGAGCAGGAAGCCGAATTTGTCTTGCGCTTCCTCGGGCGAGATCTTCAGCGCGTCGAACGCCTTCTGCTGCACGTCGGCACGGTGGATACGGACCGAACCGCCGCCCATTTCCCAGCCGTTGAGCACCATGTCGTAACCCTTGGAGATGCACTTCTCGGGGTTGGTGACCATCCAGTCCTCGTGCCCGTCCTTGGGCGCGGTGAACGGGTGGTGCGTGGCGGTGTAGCGCTGCGCGTCTTCGTCGAATTCGAACATCGGGAAGTCGACCACCCACAGTGGCTTCCAGGACTTTTCGAACAGGCCATTCTTCTTGCCGAATTCGCTGTGGCCGATCTTGATGCGCAGGGCGCCGATGGCGTCGTTGACGATCTTCGCCTTGTCGGCGCCGAAGAAGATCAGGTCGCCGTCTTGCGCGCCGGTACGGGCCAGCACTTCGGCCAGGGCCTTGTCGTGGATGTTCTTGACGATCGGGCTTTGCAGGCCGTCGCGGCCCTTGGCCAACTCGTTGACCTTGATGTAGGCCAGGCCCTTGGCGCCGTAGATCTTGACGAACTCGGTGTAGGCGTCGATTTCGCTGCGGCTCAGGCCGCCGACTTCACGCGCGCCGCCGGGCACGCGCAACGCGACCACGCGGCCGTTCTTCATGGTGGCCGCACCCGAGAACACCTTGAAGTCGACATCGGCCATGACATCGGTGAGTTCGGTGAATTCGAGCTTGACGCGCAGATCGGGCTTGTCGGAGCCGAAGCGGTGCGCGGCGTCCTGGAACGTCATCACCGGGAACTCGCCGAGGTCGACGCCCAGCGTGTTCTTGAACACCGTGATGATCATGCCCTGGAACAGGTCGCGGATTTCCTGCTCGGTGAGGAACGAGGTTTCGATATCGATCTGGGTGAATTCGGGCTGGCGGTCGGCGCGCAGATCTTCGTCGCGGAAGCACGTGGTGAGCTGGTAGTAGCGGTCGAAGCCGGCCACCATCAGCAACTGCTTGAAAAGCTGCGGGCTTTGCGGCAGCGCGAAGAAC
>JAQGMQ010000380.1 GCA_028292305.1 Rhodoferax sp. | reverse complement strand
CCCAACCAGCAGGCCATTCCGGCGGTCGATTACCTGATGAGCAAGGCCGGCGGCGGTGCGAAGCGCTGGGTGCTGCTGGGCACCGACTACGTGTATCCCCGCACCACCAACAAGATCCTGCGCGCCTACCTGAAGAGCAAGGGCGTGAAAGAGACCGACATCGACGAGAAGTACACCCCGTTCGGCCACAGCGACTACCAGACCATCGTTGCCGACATCAAGAAGTTCTCGGCCGGCGGCAAGACGGCGGTGGTGTCCACCATCAACGGCGACTCCAACGTGCCGTTCTACAAGGAACTGGGCAACGCCGGCCTGAAGGCCAAGGACGTGCCGGTCGTCGCCTTCTCGGTGGGTGAAGAAGAACTGCGCGGCGTGGACACCAAGCCGCTCGTGGGCCACCTGGCCGCCTGGAACTACTTCATGAGCATCAAGAGCCCGGCCAACACCGAGTTCATCAAGAAGTGGTCCGACTATGCCAAGGCCAAGAAGCTGCCCGGCGCCGACAAGCCGCTGACCAACGACCCGATGGAAGCCACCTACATCGGCATCAACATGTGGAAGCAGGCCGTCGAGAAGGCCAAGTCAACCGACACCGACAAGGTCATCGCCGCCATGGCCGGCCAGAAGTTCAATGCGCCGTCCGGCATCGTGTCTGAAATGGACCCGAAGAACCACCACCTGCACAAGTCGGTATTCATCGGCGAAATCAAGGCCGACGGCCAGTTCAACGTGGTGTGGAAGACGCCAGGCCCGGTCAAGGCCGTGCCATGGAGCCCGTACATCGAAGGCAACGCCGGCAAGCCCGACGAACCAGCTAAAAAGTAACACCCCCAAGTCGCTCACTTTGTGTAGCTCTCCCCCCCTTGCAGGGGGCGACACCAGCGGCCTGGCAAAGCCAGTTCCGCGGTGTCTCTGGAATAAGACAGGCTCGTCGTCTCATCCCATCGCGCTGAGCTTGTCGAAGCACTTGCAAGCTCCACCAAGGTCCACCAGGCGCCTCATGTTGATCCGAACACTATTTCTCAGCGCCATCCTGCTCATCGCCGGGCAGGCCCACGCGCTCACTGCCGCGGAGGCCAGGGCGATGGCCATCGGCGAGACCGAGACCCGCATCGATGCGCTGGCCAAGGCCGTGGTCCATGCCGACGACAAGACGGTGGCCTTCATCCAGGCCATGTCCGACGACCAGGTCAAGACCCAGGGCGACAAGGTCTTCGTCGTCACCGGCGACAAGGCCGCCGACCCGGTGACCGGTGCCGAAGTGCCGTTGCCGGCCGACGCCGAAGACGTCATCAACAACAACCAGATGCGCGGCGAGCTCGACAACGCGTTGGCCGCCGCCAAGCTGTTCTCCAAGGACGACACGGTGCGCGCCGCATCGGTCAAGACCTTGCTCGCCGAGCCCGACGAGAACAAGCTCCCGATCGTCGAGAAGGCCTATGCCGCCGAGACCGTGCCCGCCATCAAGGACCAGCTGGGCCTGTTGCGCGGCGCCCTGCTGCTCAACAGCGATGACAAGGCCAGGCGGCTCGACGCCATCAAGACGCTCGCCGAAAGCAGCAACCCCGCCACCAAGACCGTGCTGCTGGCACGGCTGCAAAACGAGACCGAGGCCGACGTCAAGGTGGCGCTGCAGGCGGCGCTGGCCAAGGTCGACGCGGCCCTGGCCTGGGGCGACAAGCTCGGCGCCATCTTCAGCGGCATCAGCCTGGGTTCGATCCTGCTGCTGGTGGCGCTCGGCCTGGCCATCACCTACGGGCTGATGGGCGTGATCAACATGGCCCACGGCGAGCTGATGATGATCGGCGCCTATGCCACCTATGTGGTGCAGACGCTGTTCCAGAAATACCTGCCCGGCGCCTTCGACTGGTACCTGCTGGCCGCGGTGCCGGCTTCGTTCCTGGCCGCGGCCCTGGTGGGCGCGGCGCTGGAGCGCAGCGTGCTGCGTTTCCTCTACGGTCGCCCGCTGGAGACCTTGCTGGCCACCTGGGGCATCAGCCTGATGCTGCAGCAGGGCGTGCGCAGCCTGTTCGGCGCGCAGAACGTGGGTGTCGAGAACCCGGTGTGGATGAGTGGCGGCGTGCAGGTGCTGGCCAACTTGTCGCTGCCCTACAACCGCCTGGTGATCATCGCCTTCGCCGTGGCCGTGCTGCTCGGCGTCGGCTGGCTGATCGGCAAGACGCGGCTCGGCCTGTTCGTGCGCGGCGTCACGCAAAACCGGCCCATCGCCTCCTGCATGGGCGTGAACACCGCGCGCATCGACACCTATGCGTTCGCGCTGGGCTCGGGCATCGCCGGTCTGGCCGGCTGCGCGCTGAGCCAGGTGGGCAACGTCGGGCCGGACCTGGGCCAGGGCTACATCGTCGACGCGTTCATGGTGGTGGTGCTCGGCGGCGTGGGCCAGCTGGCCGGCACCGTGTATGCGGCCATGGGCCTGGGCATCCTCAACAAGTTCCTCGAAGGCTGGACCGGTGCGGTGCTGGCCAAGATCGCCGTGCTGGTGATCATCATCATCTTCATCCAGAAGCGGCCGCAGGGCATCTTTGCGATGAAGGGCAGATCGGCCGAGGCCTGAGCGACATCACCATGCGCAACCCCGTCACTTCTCCCATGCCCGCTGTTTCCCTGCCGCACAAAGGCCCGCTGCTGACCCGCAGCGGCTGGAGCGCCTTCTTCATTGCCCTGATCGTGGTCTGCGCCGTGGTGCCGCTGCTGAACCTGTGGATGCCCGCGGGCAGCCCGTTCCACATGAGCGACTACGCCATCGCCCTGGTCGGCAAGATCATGTGTTACGCCATCTGCGCGCTGGCCATGGATTTGATCTGGGGCTACACCGGCATCCTGAGCCTGGGCCACGGCCTGTTCTTCGCGCTCGGTGGTTATGCCATGGGCATGTACCTCATGCGCCAGATCGGCCGCGACGGCAACTACAAGAGCGACCTGCCCGACTTCATGGTGTTCCTCGACTGGAAGACCATGCCGTGGCACTGGGCGCTGAGCGACAGCTTCGTCGCCACGCTGCTGCTGATCGTGGTGGCGCCCGGCCTGGTGGCGCTGGTGTTCGGCTTCTTCGCCTTCCGTTCGCGCATCAAGGGCGTGTACTTCTCCATCATCACGCAGGCCATGACCTTCGCGGCGATGCTGCTGTTCTTCCGCAACGAGACCGGCTTCGGCGGCAACAACGGCTTCACCGATTTCAAGCGCATCCTCGGCGTGCCGATGGCCACCACCTCGATGCGCATGCTGCTCTTCGTGATCACCGGCCTGGTGCTGCTGGGCTTCTTCCTGTTCGCCAAATGGCTGGTGGGCAGCAAATACGGCCGCGTGCTGCAGGCCATCCGCGATGCGGAAACGCGCGTCATGTTCTCGGGTTATTCGCCGCTCGGCTACAAGCTGAGCATCTGGGTGATCTCGGCCGTGATGTGCGGCGTGGCCGGCGCGTTGTACGTGACCCAGGTCGGCATCATCAACCCCAGCGAGATGAGCCCGGCCAACTCCATCGAGATCGCCGTGTGGGCCGCGGTGGGTGGCCGCGCCACGCTGATCGGGCCGATCCTGGGCGCCTTCATCGTGAACGGCGCGAAGAGCTGGCTCACGGTGGCTTATCCCGAGTTCTGGTTGTACTTTCTGGGGGCGTTGTTCATTGCCGTGACCTTGTTTCTGCCGGACGGTGTGGTCGGCCTGGTGAAGAAGTTGAAGGGAGGCAAGGCATGACGCCGGATCTGATGGAAGAGGGCGCGCGGCGTCTGTCTGAACATGCCGTGCCGCATGTGGCGGGCGAGACCGAATCCGGTGGTCGCCAGGCCGGCTTCTCGCGCATCCACACACCCGGCGAGGTGGACGTGACGCACGGCCGCATCCTGTACCTGGAAGACGTGCACGTGAGCTTCGACGGCTTCAAGGCCATCAACGGCCTGTCGCTCGACATCGCACCCGGCGAACTGCGCTGCGTGATCGGGCCGAACGGCGCCGGCAAGACGACGATGATGGACATCATCACCGGCAAGACCCGGCCGAACACCGGCAAGGTGTTCTTCGGCAGCACCATCGACCTGCTGCGCCACAACGAGCCGCAGATCGCCCAGCTCGGCATCGGCCGCAAGTTCCAGAAGCCGACGGTGTTCGAAAAATTGAGCGTGTTCGAGAACCTCGAGCTGGCGCTGAAGATGGACAAACGCGTGAAGTCGTCGATGCTGCACAAGCTGGATTCGGCGCAGAGCGACAAGCTGGCCGACATGCTGCACACGATCCACCTGGCGGACAGCGTGGCGCGCATGTCGGGCAACCTGAGCCACGGGCAGAAGCAGTGGCTCGAGATCGGCATGCTGCTGATGCAGGACCCGAAGCTGCTGCTGCTCGACGAGCCGGTGGCGGGCATGACCGACGAGGAGACGGCCCGGACGGCTGAATTGTTCCTGACCTTGAAGGGCAAACACTCGCTGATGGTGGTGGAGCACGACATGAGCTTTATCCGGACGATTTCGGAGATCGTGACGGTGTTGTGCGATGGGAGTGTGTTGGCGCAGGGGACGTTGGATCAGGTGCAGGCGGATGAGCGGGTGATTGAGGTTTATCTTGGCCGATGACCTGGGCTTATTGGTTGGCGCCGCTGGCCGGGAATCGCCCGGCGGCGAGTCAGCTTCTTTTGCTTCGCCAAAAGAACGTAACCCAAGAAAAGGCGACCCGCAGTCCGGGACCCTTCGCTGCGCTGCGGGCGACCTGCGTTGGTGGGTGTCGGCGGGGGTCTTGCTCGAACTCGCTGCGCTTAAAAAATCGCAATCCCTGACCCCGCCGCCCCCCCACCATCGCAGGCCCAGCCAGAACGGGTGGGGGTCCGGAGACCACACGGGCCACCGCTGCGCTCGGCCTGTGGTCTTGTCCCCTCTCCCGCGTGCGGGAGAGGGCTAGGGTGAGGGCCGAATCGGAGCGCCGGCACGTCAACCACCCCCCTCACCCCAACCCTCTCCCGCATGCGGGAGAGGGAGAGGGAGC
>JAQGMQ010000253.1 GCA_028292305.1 Rhodoferax sp. | reverse complement strand
GCGAATGACCGTCAATTGCTGGCTTTGCCGGTTCTAAACAGGATGCCGAACTTGGCCGCTGAATAGCACGCTTCAAGTTGAGTTTTGCAGGCCATCCCTTGCGGCGACGGGGACGACACCGCCTCCGTCACGGCGGCAACGGCGCTGAGCGCCGGCGCGGTGGCCTCGCCCGATGCGTTCGGTGCGCAGGCGGCCAAGCAGGTTCTTGACGCGGGCGGCAATGCGGTCGACGCTGGCGTGGCGACGGCTTTCGCGCTGGCCGTCACCCTGCCCGAGGCAGGCAACCTGGGTGGCGGCGGCTTCATGACGCTGTGGATGGATGGCAAGCCCTACTTCCTCGACTTCCGCGAGAAGGCGCCATCGGCAGCCACTCCCACCATGTATCTGGACAAGAACGGCGAGGTGATTCCTGGCCTTAGCCTGGACGGCTCTCTCGCTGCGGGCGTGCCGGGCTCGGTGGCGGGCATGTGGACCGCACAACAGAAGTTCGGCAAGCTCACCTGGGCGCAGGTTCTCGCGCCGGCTATCGGGTTCGCGAAGAACGGCTTCGTCGCGTACACGACGGCGGCGCTGACCACAACCAACAGCCGCGCCAATTTCAATGCTTACTTCGGTGGAAAGATGGTCAAGGGCCAGCTCTTCAAGCAGCCCGAGTTGGCCGGCACCTTGCAACGCATTGCCGACAACGGTGGCACCGAGTTCTACACCGGCAAGACGGCCGACCTGCTGGTGGCCGAGATGGGCCGCACCGGCGGCCTGATCAGCAAGGACGATCTGAAGAACTACCAGGCCGTGTGGCGCGATCCGGTCTCCATCGACTGGAATGGACACACCGTCTACACCGCGCCACCGCCGAGCTCGGGCGGCTTCGGCATCGGCCAGTTGCTCACGATGAAAAAAGACCTCGCACCGCAATTCGCGAATGTGCCGCTCAATTCGCCGCAGTACGTGCACCTGACCGCCGAAATGGAAAAGCGCGTCTTCGCGGACCGGGCGCAATACCTCGGCGACGCCGACTTCTACCAGGTGCCGATGGCCAAGCTGCTGTCGGGCGACTATCTCAAGGGCCGCGCGGCCGAGGTCAACCCCGACACGCCGACACCGCTGGCCAATGTGAAGCCGGGCCTGGGCAACGACCCCGTGCTGCCCGTGGGCACCGGCGAGAAACCACAGACCACGCACTACTCGGTCGTCGACAAATGGGGCAATGCACTGGCCGTCACCTACACGCTGAATGGCTACTACGGCAGCGGCATCGTGGTGGAAGGCGCGGGATTCCTGTTGAACAACGAGATGGACGACTTCTCCGCCAAGCCCGGCGTGCCGAACCAGTTCGGTGTGGTGGGTGGTGACGTGAACTCGGTCCAGCCCAACAAGCGACCGCTGTCGTCGATGAGCCCGACCATCGCGGTGAAGGACGGCAAGGTGGCGCTGGTGCTTGGCACGCCCGGCGGCTCGCGCATATTCACGGCCGTGTACCAGGTGCTGGTCGACGTGCTCGACTACAAGCTGCCGCTGGACCAAGCCCAGGCTCAGCCGCGTTTTCACCACCAACTGCTGCCCGACAACGTCATCTATTACGAGGCAGAACGCTTCCCGACCGCCACGGCGGACAACCTGCGCGCACGCGGCTGGACGATGCAGGACGGCTTGGGCGGTGGGCAGAACATCCAGGCGATCCAGATCGTGGGAAATGCGCCGGTGCCGGTGTCCGACCCGCGCAATCCCGATGGGCTGGCGATGGTGGTGCCGCCGACGCCAGTGGCGCCGTAAGGCAAGGCGGCGCGGCCTCCGGTTCAAAGCCTTCCTGATCTCGCATGAAGGCGCTTGCGTCAGTCAGGGCTTCCTTGGCAATACCCCTTCATCGAACCCTTGAGGGACAATAGGGGATTGCCCCGCGCTGTGGCCGCCTACGGTCCAGCCGCATTCGAACCCGGACTTTCAACGCACATGACCAACACCGCTCCGTCCCTGCACACCTCTTCCCTCAAATCCCTGCCGCTGCTGGCGCGTGGCAAGGTGCGCGACAACTACGCCGTGGGCAGCGACCGCATCCTGATGGTGGCCAGCGACCGGCTCAGCGCGTTCGACGTGATCATGGGCGAGCCGATCCCCGGCAAGGGCGTGCTGCTCACGCAGATGGCCCTGTTCTGGTTCGACAAGCTGGGCCACCTGTGCCCGAATCACCTGACCGGCGACGCACCTGAAAGCGTGGTCACGCCCGACGAGGTGGCCCAGGTCACCGGCCGCTCGATGCTGGTCAAGCGGCTGAAGCCGATCCCGGTGGAAGGCGTGGTGCGCGGCTACCTGGCCGGCAGCGGCTGGAAGGAATACCAGGAAAACCAGGCCGTCTGCGGCGTGGCGCTGCCGCCGGGCCTGAAGAACGCCAGCAAGCTGCCGGCGCCGATCTTCACGCCCGCCGCCAAGGCCGAGGCTGGTGAACACGACGAGAACATCACCTTCGAGAAAGTGGTCGAGATCGTCGGGCCGGACCTGGCCGCCCGCATCCGCGACATCAGCATCGCCATCTACCTGGCCGCGGCCGACATCGCACGCGCCAAGGGCATCATCATCGCCGACACCAAGTTCGAATTCGGGCTGGACGACCAGGGCACGCTGGTGCTGATGGACGAGGTGCTGACGCCCGATTCATCGCGCTACTGGCCGATGGAAAGCTACCAGGAAGGCATCAACCCGCCGAGCTACGACAAACAGTTCGTGCGCGACTGGCTCGAGCAGACCCTGGTCGACGGCAAGCCCTGGAGCAAGACCCCGCCCGCGCCGCGCCTGCCGCATGACGTGGTCGAAAAAACCGCCGCCAAGTACCAGGAAGCCTGGGACCGGCTCCGGGCCTGATGCGCAAGTGTTTCAGGCGCTGATGCGGTGCTGGTGCACCCGGCGCACACCCCGGGCCAGCAGCACCAGCGCCAACAGCGCGCCGTAGGCAGTCAGGATCTGCAGCCGCAAACTGTCGAGCGCCTGCGTCTGGGCGGCCTCGGTGGCCGCGCGCAGCGCCGATCCGGATGGCGCGGCCGCCAACGCCGCGCTGGCCTCGCGCACCATCTGCAGATAACCACCCGCTGCCAGGCAAGGCAGCAGCACCGCCGCGCCGAGCGCGAACCAGCGCCACCGCTGGTACACCGCGTTCTTGCGGGCGGCCATGTGCAGGCCCATGCAGCCGTGCAGCCAGCCCGGCGCGAGCAACGCCAGTTGCCGACCCGCGGCACCGGTGTGCAGCAGCGAGGTCACAACGCGGGCGTAGTGCGGCAGGTGCCCGTACCACTCGTACGCCATGCGCGTCGCCACGGCATGGCCGACCAGCAGCATGGGAATCGACAGGCCGGCACCGATGCGCAGCAGCTCCACCGCCGGCAGCCGCAAGGTGTGCCGCTGGTAGAGCCCGAGCATGGCCAACAGCACATGCAGTGCGAACGCGCCATACAGGAACAGGGTGCCCACGGCGCTGTGCCACACCGCGACCGCCACGCGCAGCCCCTGCTCGGCGACATCGAGCGAGACCACGCCCAGCGCGTGGTTCAACAGGTGCGACGCCATATACAGCCACAACACCAGGCCCGAGCCGAGGCGCAGGGCGCGGTAGAGAGGCATGGGCGTCGGCAGGATGGGCGGCATGGGGGCGAAAGTTAAGGCCGCGCCTGGGCTTTGGCGGCCGGGGTTCGAGCCGCCCGTCCGTCTTTAGTTCAGCATCATGCTGAGCCGGCGCCGGTACTTCGACACCAGCTCGGCCTGCGGGTCGAGTGCCGCGGCCGACGGACCTGAAATCTCGATGCCGCCCGCCGTCTTGCCGGTCGCGTCGGCCGCCACCTTGGGCTTGGGCGGAGTGAGCAGCTCCAGAATGGCGACGACGGCCTTGCGCGGGGCCTCGTCTTCCCATTTGCGGTCACGCATGACGATCTCGAGCAGCTCGTCCATGGCGTCCGTCCATTCGCCACGCGACATCAGCACGCGGCTCTTGGCGAAGCGGGTCTCGAAATCACGCTTGTTCTCGGCGATCTTCGCGTCGAACTGGGCCACCTCCCATTCGCGGCGCGGGTCGTGGGCCACGAAGTGCAGCGCGTCGAGCCACTGCGCCAGCGCGTCGAAGCGGATCTGCACCGGGATCTGCACCAGCGCGGGCTGCAGCGCCGGGCCGGCCTCTTCAAGGTAGCCGCTGGCGATCAGCAGCTTCACGTAGTCGAAACGCGCATCGTCGTTGGCCGGGTTCACGGCCAGCGCTTCCTGCAGCTTCGCCAGGGCCGCATCGGTGTCGCCGGATTCGAGCAGGGCCTGGGCTTCTTCGGCCTCGTCGGGCACGAAATCCATGCCGTCGCCTTCAGGCACGTGTTTGTCCAGAAACTCGCGCACCTTGCCTTCGGTCTGGGCGCCGGTGAAGCCGTCGACCGGCTGGCCGTTCATCACCAGGATGCAGGTCGGGATGCTGCGGATGCCGAACGCGCTGGCCAGCTGCTGTTCCTGGTCGGAGTCGACCTTGACGAGCTTGAAGCGGCCGCCGTATTCGGCTTCGAGCTTTTCGAGCACCGGGCCGATGACCTTGCAGGGGCCGCACCACGGCGCCCAGAAATCGACCAGCACCGGGGTCTGCATGGAGGCGGCGATGACCTCGGTTTCGAAATTGGCTAGCGTGACGTCGATCATGGCGTTGTGGGATGAATGGGGTGGAATTGGCTGCGATGTTAGCGGCAGCCCGATCCCCGCATTTTGGGACGGCCATCGCGGTTTTCAAACCTGGGCGGGCGCAAAAGTAAAATTCGGTCTTTAGAGGAAACCGCATGACCGTTCAGATTGGCGTGGTAATGGGCTCCAGCAGCGACTGGGGCACGATGCAGCACGCAGTTCAAATACTCCAGCAGTTCGGCATCGCGCACGAAGCGCGCGTGGTGTCGGCCCACCGCATGCCCGACGACATGTTCGCCTATGCCGAAGCCGCCGCCGGGCGTGGTCTGCAGGCCATCATCGCCGGTGCCGGCGGTGCCGCGCACCTGCCGGGCATGCTGGCCGCCAAGACCACGGTGCCGGTGCTCGGCGTGCCGGTGGCCAGCCGCCACCTGCAGGGCGTGGACTCGCTGCACAGCATCGTGCAGATGCCCAAGGGCATTCCGGTGGCCACCTTCGCCATCGGCACGGCAGGCGCGGCCAACGCGGCACTGTTCGCGGTGGCGCTGCTGGCCAACCACGACCCGGCGCTGCGCGAAAAGCTCGAAGCCTTCCGCACCGCGCAGACCGAAGTCGCGCGCAACATGACATTGCCACCGGTATGAACATGAAACCCACGTCGGCCACCTTGCCTACGGAGCAGCCCGGCGCTCCGGCGGCGCACAAAGCCATCCTCCCCGGCGCCACGCTCGGCGTGATGGGCGGTGGCCAGCTCGGCCGCATGTTCGTGCACGCGGCGCAGCGCATGGGCTATTTCACGGCCGTGCTCGACCCCGACGTTTCGAGCCCTGCGGGCCGCGTCAGCCACCACCACATCCGCGCCGACTACCTCGACCCGCAAGGCCTGGCCCAGCTGTCGGCGGTGTGCGACGCCATCACCACCGAATTCGAGAACGTGCCCGCGCCCGCGCTGGCCGCGTTGGCCAAAAACCGGCCAGTGGCACCCGGCGCTTCGGCCGTCGCCATCGCCCAGGACCGCGCAGCCGAAAAAGCCCATTTCGTGCGTTGCGGCGTGCCTTGCGCGCCCTATGCCGTGATCGACAGCGCCGAAGCGCTGGCCGGCGTGGGCGCCGAGCTCTTTCCCGGCATCCTGAAAACCGCGCGCATGGGCTACGACGGCAAGGGCCAGGTGCGCGTGGCCGACACCGCCGCGCTGGCCGCCGCCTGGGCCCAGCTGAAAAACGTGACCTGCGTGCTCGAGAAGATGCTGCCGCTGGCCGCCGAGTGCTCGGTGATCGTGGCGCGTGGCGCCGATGGCCAGATGGTGCACCTGCCGCCGCAGAAGAACCTGCACCGCGAAGGCATTCTGGCCGTGACCGAGGTTCATGAAGACAACCTGCCGGCCGCGCAAATGGCCTCGGCCACAGCCGCGGCCAAATCCATCGCCGATGGCCTGGCCTATGTCGGCGTATTGTGTGTCGAGTTCTTCCTGCTGGAGGACGGCGCGCTCGTCGTCAACGAGATCGCCCCGCGCCCGCACAACAGCGGCCACTACAGCATGGACGCCTGCGACCTGTCGCAGTTCGACCTGCAGGTGCGCACGCTGGCCGGCCTGCCGCTGGTGCAGCCGCGCCAGCACAGCCCGGCCATCATGCTCAATCTGCTGGGCGACCTGTGGTTCGACGCGAACGGTGTGCGCGCCGCGGCGTCCGGCAAACCTGTGCCGCCGCCCTGGGCCGAGGTGCTGGCGCTGCCCGGCACGCATCTGCACCTGTACGGCAAGCTCGAAGCCAAGCCCGGCCGCAAGATGGGCCACCTGAACCTGACCGGCGCCACCGTGGAGGCCGTGCGCGCCACCGCGCTGCAAGCCTGCGCACTGCTGGGCCTGGCGCCGTTCTGAACGCGAGCGGACGATGATCCTCGACGGTGCCGATCCCCTGGCCTTGCTGCGCGGCGCCCGTGCGCTGGCTGCTGGCGACCTGCTGGGCCTGCCCACGGAAACCGTGTACGGCCTGGCCGCCGACGCCGGCAATGAAGCCGCCGTGGCCAAGATCTTCAAGGCCAAGGGCCGACCCAGCGACCATCCGCTGATCGTGCACGTGGCGCCGGCCGAGGCCGATGCGGCCGTGCCCGCTGGCGTGGGGTACTTCGCGTCCGGCGTGCCGGCGTTCGCCGAAAAGCTGATCCGCGCGTTCTGGCCCGGCCCGCTGACGCTGATCTTGCCGCGCCGCGAAGGCATCGGCGCGGCGGCTGCGGGCGGGCAGGATTCGATCGGCCTGCGCTGCCCGTCGCACCCGGTGTGCGTGGCCGTGCTGCTCCAGGCCGCCGACCTCGGTGTGCTGGGCGTAGCAGCGCCCAGCGCCAACCAGTTCGGCCGCGTCAGCCCGACCACGGCCGCGCACGTGGCCGGTGAATTCGGCGACGACCTGCTGGTGCTCGACGGTGGGCCGTGCGCCGTCGGCATCGAGTCCACCATCGTTGACTGCAGCCGCGGCGCGCCGGTGCTGCTGCGCCCGGGCGCCATCACGCGGGCGCAGATCGAACAGGCCTGCGGCCAGCCGCTGCGCGCCAAAGAAGACCTGGCCGCGCCCGACCCGCGCGCCTCCGGCACGCTGGAAGCGCACTACGCGCCGGCCGCCAAGGTGCGCCTCATGAGCGCCACCGAACTGCAAAAGGCCCTGCAGCTGCTGGGCACGGAAGCCGGCCGCACGCCCGGCGTCGCCATTGCCATCTACGCCCGCACCCAGTTGGCGAGCCGTTCCCCCAAGGTGGTGTTGCGGCGCATGCCGGCCGATGCCGAGGGCGCGGCGCAGCAGTTGTTCGCGGCCCTGCGCGAGCTCGATGCTTTCGGCGTGCGGTTGATCTGGGTCGAGGCGCCGCCCGAGGACGCGGCCTGGGAAGGTGTGCGTGACCGGCTTCAACGCGCCGCGGCCGCCTGAAATGGCGGACCGGGCCGCCTCTGTTGCCGGTGCCGCCTTTGCCGTTGCTGCCGTGCCCGAGCCGGTTCACATCCGCGCCTTCCGCACCGGTGACGAGGCCGCGCTGCGCGACGTGTTCTTTTCGTCCGTTCACACGGTGGCCTGCCGCAATTACACGGCCGTCCAACTCGCCGCCTGGGCGCCGGTGACCTACGACCAAAACGCCTGGGCCGAGCGGCTGCGCGCCAACCGGCCCTTCGTGGCCGAGGCCGGCGGCGCGGCCGTCGGTTTCGCCGATCTGCAGGATTCGGGCTACATCGACCAGTTTTTCGTGGCCGGCAGCCACGCCGGCCGCGGCGTGGGCGGGGCGCTGATGGCCTGCCTGCTGCAAGCCGCGCTGGCGCGCAGCCTGGAGGCGCTGTGGGCCAACGTCAGCCTGCGCGCCGAGCCCTTCTTCACGCGGCACGGTTTCGTGGTGGAAGTGCGCCAGGTGGTCGAGCGCCAGGGCGTGCCGCTGCGCAACGCACGCATGCGCCGAAGGCTCGCACCATGACCGGCACGCCTGGCGCCCGCGTGGTTGGCGGCCATCCCACGGGGGCTTGGTACATCTTTACACCGTCGGTTTCGCGGTGCTCGTTAAACTACTTGTTGCAGTTCGCTTCGCCTCTGGCGCGGCCATGACCCCGTTTTTTGTTCTCATGGAGTAATCAATGACCTTTTTCAGCTTGCGACGCGCCGTTCTGGTCGCCGCCTGCGCCTCGGCCGCCCTGTTGGCCGCCTGCGGCTCCGGCACCACCGAATCGGCCTTGTCGCCCAACCGTTTCGTCGTCTTCGGCGATGCCTATGCCGACGTCGGCCAAAGCGGTTCCAAATACACGGTGAACGACGGTACCGTCACCACCTGGGTCGACGAAGTCGCTTCTCGCTTTTCCAAGACCATCAGCCCCTCTTCGACCGGCGGTTTCGGCTATGCACGCGTCAACGCGCGCATCGTCAACAAGCCCGATGCGGGCGGCAACAACGGCACGCTCACCGTTTCGGAGCAACTCGACACCTTCCTGGCCGCGAACAAGATCGACTCCAACGATGTCCTGATCGTGTCGGGCGGCATCAGCGATCTGGTGGTGCAGACCCAGGCCCTGCTGGCCGGCACGCAGACCGAAGCGCAGCTCATCGTCAACGTGCAACAGGCAGGCCGCGACTTGGGCACGCTGGTGCGCCGTGCCATCACGGCCGGTGCCAAGCAGGTCATCGTGGTGGCGCCCTACAACCTGGGCCGTTCGCCATGGGGCATCGGCATCGGCAAGCAGGACTTGCTGGGCAATGCGACCACCAAGTTCGTCGAGGCCTTGAAGGTGTCGATCGTCGACCTGGGCGCCAACGCGCTGTATGTCGACGGCGAGGCGATCGTCAACAACGTGACGGCCACCGATTCGAGCGCCCTGAGCCTGCCGAACAAGACCAGCGCGGTGTGCACCTCGATCGATCCGGGGGTGGGCATCGGCATCGGCACCGGCCAGGTGAATTCGTCGCTGTGCACCCCGTCCACGGTCGGGGGCCTGGCCTATGCCAACTACGCTTTTGCGGACGGGCTGTTCTTCACGCCGGTGGTGCACCGCTACGTTGGCGATTACTTCTACGAACGCATTCGCGACCGCTTCTGAGCCTGGGGCGGCCTGGCTTCATGCAGGCCGCTGGCAATAAAAAAAGCCGACCTCGCGGGTCGGCTTTTTTGTGGGCGTCGCACCCTCAGAACTTGTAACCCAGGCCGATCTGGTAGGCCATGGGGTTCAGCTTCAGTCCGATGCTCTGGCCGGTCGACAGGTTGGCGGTGGTGCTGAGAAAGGTCTTGGCGACCATGCCTTCGACGAACCAGTGGTCGTCGATGGCCACCGACGCGCCCACCTGGAACGACATGCCCCAACGCGAATCGGCCGACAGCAGGGTCGGCTGGGCCGGTGTGCCGCCCGTCAGGCCGCTGAGCGTGGCCGAGCCATGGGCCTTGAAGAGTTTGGCGTAGGTAGGGCCGGCGCCGACGAAGGGGCGGAACCGCGCCGCCGGTTCGCCGAAGCGGTATTGCGCGAACAGCGTGACCGGCACGGCCCGGATATCGCCCAGCTTGCCGACGCCGGCGATGGCGCCATCGCCCGTGACGTCCTGCGTGAAGCGCAACGCCAGCGGGAAATCAAGCGACACGTTGGGCGTGAGCATGTAGCTGATGCCCCCCGACAAGCGCGTGCTGCTGCCCACGTCGACCTTGGTGCCGGGGAAGGCGGGCGCGGTGAGATCATCGCTTTCGACGTCGGGCGCAATCCGGGTGAAGCCACCACGCAGCATCCACTGGCCCGTGGTCTGCGCCTGGGCGGCGCCGCCCAACATGAAAGCCGTGAGGCACAGCCACGAGAGGGTTGGTTTCATGGGAACTCCTTGGTTTGCACTTACAGCCAGCCCACACGCGCCATGTCACGCGACACCAGCCGCGCCAGCAGGCTGTGCGCAAACGGCGTCGGGTGCACGCCATCGGCATACTGGTAGTGGGACACGTCGCCGGGGACGGTGCTGGCCGTGCTGCAGGTGAGCGAATAGCCCGGCAGCGGATTGAGCGCGGAAGTGCTGCTGCAGGCCGGCACGGTCACGTTGGTCAGCCCGTACGACGCCGGGTTGGCGGCCTGGTCGGTGCTTTGGGCATAGGCGTCGACCTGCACCACGCCGGCCACGCCCGCCAGGCCGGCCGCCAGCTGGCCGTTGAACGCCTTGGTCACCGCGTCGGTCAAAGCCCTGCTGCCTGGCACCGCGGCATCGGCGGCCAGCGTGCTGGGCGTGATGCTCACGTTGGGCAGGTTCACGACCACCACGTATTTCGCGCCCTTGGCGATCAGCTGTGTCTTGACCAGCGTGGCGAGTTCGGCCCCGGCGGTGGCCATGGCCGTGGCCGCCTGCTCGGGCGTGGTGGTGACACCGACCGTGTCCAGGTTGCTGAACACGTCGTTGCCGCCGGCCATCACCACCACCAGCTCGCCGCCGGTGAGGCCGCCCTTGGCCAGGTGGTTGGCGATCTGCGTGCTCAC
>JAQGMQ010000240.1 GCA_028292305.1 Rhodoferax sp. | reverse complement strand
GTAGACGAAGCCCTGGGCCAGGCCGAGGGCCAGGTCAGCCACTGGCGACTTGGCGAAGTCCTGGTAGTAGAAGTCGACCTCGCCGGTCAGCAGCACATGGGCGCAGTGGTGGATGTCGTCGTTCCATTGCGCCGTGGCGCTGCGTGGCTGGCCTGCGGCGTCGCGCTCCAGCGGCTCGGCCTGGTTCAGGTCGTTCTCCAGCACCACATGCACGTGGCGATTGCGGCCCGGGCCGGCGTGGATGCGTTCGGCGATCTCCTGCACGATGTGTTTGGGCGAGTCGTCGCGGATCTGGTGCACGGCGTCCAGGCGCAGGCCGTCGAAGTGGAAGTCTTCGATCCAGTACAGCGCGTTCTCGATGAAGAACTGCCGCACCGGCGCATTGTGCCTGCCGTCGAAATTGATGGCCGCGCCCCAGGGGGTCTGGTGCTGCGGGTTGAAGAATTCGGGGCAGAAGCCGTGCAGGTAATTGCCGTCGGGGCCGAAGTGGTTGTACACGGCGTCGAGCAGCACCATCAAACCCAGGCCGTGCGCATGGTCGATCAGCGCGCGCAGTTCGTCGGGCGTGCCGTAGGCCGCGTCGGGCGCGTACGGCAGCACCCCGTCGTAACCCCAGTTGCGGGTGCCGGGCATGTCGGACAGCGGCATGAGTTCGATGGCGGTGATGCCCAACTCGGCCAGGTCGGCCAGCTTATCCTTGGCCGCGGTGTAGCTGCCCTCGGGCGTGAAGGCGCCGATGTGCAACTCGTAGACGACGGCTTCGTGCCAGGGCCGGCCGCGCCAGGCCACGTCGTTCCACTGGTAACGGCGTGGGTCCACCACTTCGCTCGGGCCGTGCACGTCGAGCGGGTTGTAGCGCGAGGCCGGGTCGGGCACGGGCTTGGCGCCGTCGATGGCGAACTGGTAACGCGTGCCGGCACCGACGCCCGCTACCCGCACCTCGTGCCAGCCATCGTCGGTTTTGTGCATGGCGTGTTCGGACGGCGCGCCCTGCGGGTCGAGCTCCAGATCGACCTCCTTGGCACTGGGTGCCCACAGGCGGAAAACGGTGCCGCCTTCGGGCTGCAGTTGCGCACCGAAGGCGCGCGTCGCGTTCAGGGTCATGGGAGCTTGTCGCCCTTGAAGATCTTGGCCACATTGCGCGGCTCGACAGCGGTGGGCAGATTCGGCGCGTCGTCGCGCGACGGCCACCAGCGTTCCAGGTGCGCCGCGGCCCAGCGTTGCCCGCCGAGGCCGAAGGCCAGCGCCAGCGCCAGCACCAGGCCGCCGAGCAGCAGCAGGAAGGCTTCGCGCACGATGGTGCCGCCCACGTCGATCTGGTCGAGCGCGATCATCACCACGAATGCCATGATCGCGTAGCGTGCGATGCGGCCCAGTGCGTCCGCATCACGGATGCCCACGCCAGCGCAGTAGGTGATGACGGCGTTCGAGATGAAGCGCGCGAAATACGAGCCGAAGGCCAGCACCAGCAACGCCACGATCACCTTGGGCACGAACAGCATCACGCGGCTCAGCAGGTCGGTGACATGGGTCAGGCCAAGGCCGCTGAAAGCCACGATCAGCGCGGCCAGGATCACCACCCAGTAGGTCAGCAGCCCCAGCACCCCGATGGTGTCGATGTGTGTGCCACCCTGCTGCAAAAAGCCGTCCAGCCCGGCGCGCTGGGTGAGGATGTGGAAGTTGATGGCGCGCAGCGCCTTCTGTACCGCGAAACGCGCGGCCTTGGCGATCAGGAAGCCGATCACCAGCACCACCAGGGCCACGGCCAGCCGTGGCACGAAGACCCCGATCTGGATCAGGAAGGCCCGCACGGGCTCAAGCATCACGTCGATTCTGTCCATGTTCATTCTCCCTTGGCTGCAGTCGCCGCCGCTGATGGGCCAGGCTCACCCGAAGTGATGAAGCCCAGGATGCCGGCGAGTGGAATACGCACCCAGTCCGGCCGGTTGTTGAGTTCGTAGCGCAACTCGTAGAAAGCCTTCTGCAATTCGAACAGCCTGAGCAGCCCGCCTTCACCTTCGGCCTGGGCCAGCGGCGTGCCGCGCAAGGTGTCGAGGTAGCTTTGCAGGAAGGCCGCGCGGGTCACGGCTTCCCATTCGGTGGCCGGTGCCGCCAGCTGGGTCTCTTCGTCCGCCGTGTGGGCCGCGCTGCGCAGGCCGCTGGCGCGGGCATAACTGAACGAGCGCAGCATGCCGGCCACGTCGCGCAATGGCGAATGCTTGGCGCGGCGTTCGTCGAAGCTGCGGCCGGGTTCGCCTTCGAAATCGACGATCACGAAATCGTTCTTCGTGACCAGCACCTGCGCCAGATGGAAGTCGCCGTGGACACGGGTCTTCATTGCGTTCGGCGCGGCGGCCGCCACCTGCAGCAGCTGCAGCAGGCGTTGCTGGCCGGACAGCACGGCGCGGGCTTCGTCCAGCGCGGCGCCGGTGAGCGTGGGCAGCGCCGCCTCGAGCTGGCGGAACGTGGCCTGGGCCTCTTCGCTGGCCTGCTGGCGGTAGCGTGTCGTGTCGGCGTCGGTCAGCGGCTCGGGGTCGAACGCGGCGTTGCCGCTGCGCGTCGCCAGCGCCAGGTGCATCTCGGCGGTACGTTGGCCCATGGTCTGCATCAGCGCCAGGTGGCCGCCGTGCACGTCGTCGATGGGCGGCAGCGTGCTGGTGCGGCGCTCCTCGAAGAAGCGTTCCAGATAGCCGAGGGTGTAGACCCAGCCGTCGCCCTGGTTCGACACGTGGGCCTGCAGCAGGCATAGCGTCCGCACCTGGCCGTCGTTGCCCACGTACTCCACGGCACCGGCCACCGGTGCGCAGTTGGGGAAGCGCGCCACTTCGGTCAGGAAGCGGCCGACCTCGAACTCGGGGTTCACGCCGGTGCGGATGCGCCGGTAGCCCTTCAGGAACAGGCGTTCGTTGACCGTCACGATGGTGTTGCTGCTCTGCGCCTGCGGCCGGCCGATCGGCATCTCGTCGATGTCGGCGCCGGCCAGCTCGGCATAGGCCGCGGTGGGGGTGAAGCGGATGCTGCCGGCACCGGCGGGCAGCTTCTTGCCCGAGCCGATGGCGTTGATCACCGCGCGGCAGAAACGCTCGTCGGCGAACGCGTCGGCCATCACGCCGACCTCGGCCTGCTGGCGCACGCGGGCCACGGCGGCGGTGGAAAACGCGCGGTAACGCTCTTCCTCGCGGTCTTCCCAGGCCAGCGCCAGCGGCACGAAGTACACGGCATCGGTCGGACCCTGCAGATCGAGCAGGGGCAGCATCCAGGTGTCGGCGCCGTTTTCCCACATGGCGTGGTCGAGCAGGGCCGCGCGCCGCACCGGCGTGCCCTTGTCGGCGTACCAGCGCTGGGCCTCCACATGGCTCGGCAGCACATCGGTTTCGAACTGGGCACGGGTCTTGACCGCCATGCCGATGCGCCACGGCACGACGTGGTCGCGGAACAGGCTGTTCCAGCCGTCGAACAGCACCATCACCGGCCGGTCTTCGGCGGCGGTGAACTGCTGGTGCCAGCTCGGCACGCTGACATCGGTGGTCAGCTTGAACCAATAGAAGCCGTGCGCGGGAATGGTCAGCAGGTAGGGCAGTTCGCCGATCGGCGGGAAGGCGGTGCGGCCCAGCATCTCGACCGGCACGCGGCCCTTGAAGGCCGAGATGTCGAGCTCGGCCGGCTGTGCCGATCGCGCCAGGTTGACCACGCAGAGGATCACGTCCTCGTCGCCATTGGTGTCGGTGAAGCTGCGCAGGTAGGCCAGGATCTTGCGGTTGCCGGGCTTCAGGAACAGCAGCTCGCCACGGCCGAACGCCTTGCTCGACGACCGCACGGCCAACATGCGTCGCATCCAGTTCAGCAGCGATGCCGGCTCGCGTTGCTGCGCCTCCACGTTCAGGGCCTCGTAGCCGTAGACCGCGTCCATGATCGGCGGCAGGTACAGCCGCTGCGGGTCGGCGCGCGAGAAGCCGGCGTTGCGGTCGGGGCTCCACTGCATCGGCGTGCGCACGCCGTTGCGGTCGCCCACGAAGACGTTGTCGCCCATGCCGATCTCGTCGCCGTAGTAGACGATGGGCGAGCCGCGCATCGACAGCAGCAGGCTGTTCATCAGCTTGATGCGATCGGTGTCGTTGTCCATCAGCGGCGCCAGCCGGCGGCGGATGCCCAGGTTGATGCGCGCCCGCGGATCGGCCGCATAGGTGCTGTACATGTAGTCGCGTTCCTTGCTGGTCACCATCTCGAGCGTCAGCTCGTCGTGGTTGCGCAGGAAGATCACCCACTGGCAGCCGGCCGGGATGTCGGGCGTCTGCTGCATGATCTCGGTCAGCGGGAAACGGTCTTCCTGGGCGATGGCCATGTACATGCGCGGCATCAGCGGGAAGTGGTAGCAGGCATGGCATTCGTCGCCGTTGCCGAAGTATTCGCGCACGTCCTCGGGCCACATGTTGGCCTCGGCCAACAGGAAGCGGTTGGGGTAGTTTTCGTCGATGGCCGCGCGCAGCTGCTTGATGACCGCGTGGGTCTCGAACAGGTTTTCGTTGCTCGTGCCTTCGCGCTCGATCAGGTAGGGAATCGCGTCCAGCCGGAAGCCGTCCACGCCCATGTCGAGCCAGAAGCGCATGGTCTTGAAGATCGCCTGCAGCACGGCCGGGTTGTCGTAGTTCAGATCGGGCTGGTGGCTGAAGAAACGGTGCCAGAAATAGGCCTTGGCCACCGGGTCGTAGGTCCAGTTGGAGACCTCGGTGTCGGTGAAGATGATGCGGGTGCCCTTGTATTTCTGGTCGGTGTCGCTCCACACGTAGAAGTCGCGTTCGGGCGAGCCGGGCGGCGCGTTGCGGGCCGCCTGGAACCACGGGTGCTGGTCGGAGGTGTGGTTGATGACCAGCTCCGTCAACACCTTCAGGTCGCGCTTGTGGGCTTCGGCCAGCATCTCCTTGAAGTCGTCCAGCGTGCCGTACTGCGGGTGCACGTTGTCGTAGTCGGAGATGTCGTAGCCGTCGTCGCGCAGCGGGCTGGGGTAGAACGGCATCAGCCAGATCGTGTTGACGCCGAGGTCCTTCACGTAGTCGAGCTTCGAGGTGACACCCTTGAAGTCGCCCACGCCGTCGCTGTTCGAGTCGAAGAACGCCTTGACGTTGAGCTGGTAGATCACCGCATCCTGGTACCAGCGCGCGGCGTCGCCGGTGGGCGTGACGGCGCCACCGGCAGCCTCGTCGAGTTGAGGCGTACCCGCGGCGATGGAGGCCGCGGCGGCTGTTGATGGGGTCAGGGTCATTGGGTTCTTCATGTGGCTCCGCTTCGCTCGTTGGACGCTTCTTCTGTTGTTTTGGCGCGGACGCCGGGGCCTTCGATGCGCAGCACATGGGCCGGCATGTCGGCCGGATCGAGGATCACGAAGTTGCCGCCGTCGCGCCAGTTGAAGCGCTGCCCACTCAGCAGGTCGACCACCTCGAAACTTTCCTGGCCGCCCACGCCGAGCCAGCCCGCGTCCAGGTGCACCCAGGCGCTCTGGCGGAAGGTGGCGTCGAGGTTGACCACGGTCAGCACCGCGGCACCGCCGTCGGGGTCGCGTTTGGCATACGCGATCACCAGGTCGTTGCCGGTGTCGAAGAAGCGCAATTCGCGGTTGCCGTGCAGGGCAGGGTGGTGGCGGCGGATGTCGTTGACCTTGCCGATGAAGCCGCGCAGGCTGTCGGCACGGTCACGGTCCCAGAAGCGCACCTGGTACTTCTCGGAGTCCAGGTATTCCTCGCTGCCGGGCGACCTCGGCGTGCCGTCCATCAGCTCGTAGGTGGGGCCGTAGATGCCGTAGTTGGCGCTGAGCGTGGCGGCCAGCAGCAGCCGCGTCATGAACACGGCGCGTGGCGCATGGTGCAACTGCTCGTTCAGGATGTCGGGCGTGTTCGGCCAGGCATTCGGGCGAAAGTAGTCATGGCCGAGGCCGCTCGACAGTTCCGTGAAATATTCGGTCAGGCCGGCCTTGTCGTTGCGCCAGGTGAAGTAGGTGTACGACTGCGAAAAGCCGAGCTTGGCCACCCGGTGCATCACCTTGGGCCGGGTGAAGGCCTCGGCCAGGAACAGCACCTTCGGGTGTTCGCGGGTGATTTCGCCGATCGCCCATTCCCAGAACGCGAACGCCTTGGTGTGCGGGTTGTCGACACGGAAGATGTTCACGCCCTGCGCGATCCAGTGGTCGAACACACTCTTGAGTTCTAGCCACAACCCGCGCCAATCGTCGGTTTCGAAGTTGAACGGGTAGATGTCCTGGTACTTCTTCGGCGGGTTCTCGGCGTATTGCACCGTGTTGTCGGGGCGCCAGCGGAACCACTCGGGGTGTTCCTTCACGTACGGGTGGTCGGGTGCGCACTGGAACGCGATGTCCAGCGCAATCTCGATGCCCTGTGCATTGGCTTTCTCGACCAGGTTGCGGAAGTCTTGCGGTGTGCCCAGGGCGGGCAACACGTCCTTGTGGCCGCCTTCTTCGGCGCCGATGGCCCAGGGGCTGCCCACGTCGCCGTCTTCCGCCGCGAGTGCATTGTTGCGGCCCTTGCGTTTGCTGCGGCCCACCGGGTGGATGGGCGGCAGGTACAAGACGTCGAAGCCCATCTGCGCCACATAGGGCAGGCGCTCGGTCACGTCGTTGAACGTACCGTGCCGGCCCTCCTCGAAGGCGGCCGAGCGGGGGAACATTTCATACCAGGCGCTGAAGCCGGCGCGGGTACGGTCCACCACCAGGGGCAGCTCGCCGAAGTGGTCGCTGTCGGTGCCGGTGCTGAACCGGGCCTCGAAGCTGCGGTCGGGGTAACGCCCGGCGACCTCGGCCAGCGTGGCGTCGAGCGCCAGCGCCTTGATGGCTTCGATCTCGGCTTCGACGGTGTCCATGTGGCCCAGGTTGGCCTTGCCGGCGGCCAATGCGCGCTTGCGCAGCGTCTGGGCCCAGCGGGTCAGGGTCTTGCGGTCTTCGCCACGCGCGCGGGCCGCGGCTACTTCGGCCAGGGTGGCGCCGGTCTGCGCGGCCAGCAAAATATCCGATGCATCGACACGGCGCAGCAGCTCGGCGCGCCACGACATGAAGTGGTCGACCCAGGCGGCCGCGGTGTAGCGGTAGCGGCCAGGGCCAGGCGGTATGAAGCTGGCGGTCCACGCGTCGTTGCTGGTCGCCACCATTTCGACTTCGTTGATGGCCGGCGCACCTTCGGCCCGCCAGCGCAGGCGCACGCGCACCTGGTCATGGCCATCGGTGAAGGCGTGGGCGGTGATCTCTATCTTCTCGCCTTCGATGCGCTTGATGGCGAAGCGGCCACCGTCGACCCAGGGCAGCACCGCGTCGACCACGGCGCGCATGCGGCCGTCTTCGGGCAGGGCCACGGTGGGTTTGGCGGCGCGCCGGGCGGGGCTGCGCGGCCTGGCCTTGCCGGGCGAGGGCGGCGCGGCTTGGTCCGCCGTGGTGGTGGCGATGGGTTCGCGCGCTTCGGCGTCTGGTTCAGGCGGCATCGGAGGCTTCCTCGTGGCGGAAAATCAGGGTGGACAGTGGCGGCAGCGCCAGGCGCACCGACTGCGGACGGCCATGCGCGGGCGACGCTTCGGCCGATATGCCGCCGAAATTGCCGACACCCGAGCCGCCGTATTCGGCCGCGTCCGTGTTCATCAGTTCGCCCCAGTAGCCGGCATGGGGCACGCCCAGCGCGTAGCCGTAGCGCGGCACGGGGGTGAGGTTGCAGACCACCAGCAGCGTTGCGCCGCCGGCCTTGGGTTTGCGCAGGAAAGCGATCACGCTGGCTTCGGCATCGTCCAATGCCACCCATTCGAAACCCGCGGGATCGAAGTCGAGTTCGAACAGCGCGGGCTCGGCGCGGTACACGGTGTTGAGGTCGCGCACCAGCCGCTGCACACCGGCGTGGGCCGGCGCGTCCTGCAGGCCCCAGTCGAGCTGGCCTTCATGGGCCCATTCGCTGCGCTGGGCGAATTCGCTGCCCATGAACATCAGCTTCTTGCCCGGGTGCGCCCACATGTAGCCGTACAGCGCGCGCAGGTTGGCAAACTGTTGCCAGTCGTCGCCCGGCATCTTGGCGAGCAGCGAGCCTTTGCCGTAGACCACTTCGTCGTGCGAGAACGGCAGCACGAAGTTCTCGTTGAAGGCATACACCATCGAAAAGGTCAGCTGGCCCTGGTGGTACTTGCGGTACACCGGCGCGTTGGCAAAGTAGGCCAGCGTGTCGTGCATCCAGCCCATGTTCCACTTCATGTCGAAGCCGAGGCCGCCGCTCTCCACGCTGCGCGACACGCCGGGCCAGGCGGTGGATTCTTCGGCGATGGTCACGGTGCCGGGGTGGTCGCGGTTCTTGGCCTGGTTCAGCTGCTGCAGCAGGGCCACGGCTTCGAGGTTTTCACGCCCGCCGTGCACGTTGGGAATCCACTCGCCGGCCTTGCGCGCGTAGTCCAGGTACAGCATGGAGGCCACGCCGTCGACGCGCAGGCCGTCGCAGTGGTAATGCTGCAGCCAGAACAGGGCCGACGACAGCAGAAAGCTCTTCACCTCGTTGCGGCCGTAGTTGAAGATGCTCGAATTCCACTCTGGGTGAAAGCCCTGCCGGCGGTCGGCGTGTTCGTAGAGGTGCGTGCCGTCGAAATACTGCAGGCCGTGTTCGTCGGTGGGGAAGTGCGAAGGCACCCAGTCGAGGATCACGCCGATGCCGCGGCCATGCAGGTGGTCGACGAAATACATGAAGTCCTGCGGTGTGCCGTAACGGGCTGTGGGCGCGAAGTAGCCGGTGGCCTGGTAGCCCCAGGAGCCGTAGAAAGGGTGTTCGGTGAGCGGCATCAGCTCGACATGGGTGAAGCCGGTGGCCACCACGTGTTCGGCCAGCGCATGGGCCAGCTCGCGGTAGTTCATGAACTCGCCATCGGTGCGGCGCCACGAGCCCGGATGCACTTCGTAGATGGCCATTGGCGCCTCCGCCGCAGAGGTGGCGTCGCGGTGCTGTTGCCAGGCCGCGTCGGTCCATTCGTAATCGAGCGACCACAGCCGCGAGCCGGTAGCCGGCGGCAGCTGCGCGCTGAGCGCGTACGGGTCGGCCTTGTCGGCGACATAGCCGTGCAACCGGCTGCGTACGCGGTATTTGTAGACGTCGCCATGGGCCGCCTTGGGCGCCACACCTTCCCAGATGCCACTGCCGTCGGCACGGGGCCGG
>JAQGMQ010000230.1 GCA_028292305.1 Rhodoferax sp. | reverse complement strand
TGCGTTCGAGGTGCCGCTGGCCTTTCTGATGAACCCGGCCAACCACCATCGCCATGTCTACGAATGGGTCAGCGAAGAAGGGTCGGAGCGCCGCGAATGGATTTCCATTCCCTACACCGACGCCCATGGCACGCGCTTCATCTGGGGCGCCACGGCGGCCATGCTGCGCAACTTCTACCGCTTCCTCGCGGCCTGAAAAAACCGGTCGCGCGTCGCCTTCGCCGATGGGGTCGTTATCATCGCCCCCATGAGTTTTTTTGCGATCATGTTTGCGTTGCTGATCGAGCAGGTGCGCCCGCTCTCACGCGACAACCCGATCCACGGTTTGCTGCGCACCTGGGTGCGCGGCACCAGCCGTAATTTCGACGCTGGCAAGCCCAGCCATGGCTGGCTGGCGTGGTCGCTGGCCGTGCTCGTGCCCACCTTGCTGACGCTTGGCGTGCACCTGGTACTGGCCTGGTTCCTCGGCTGGCCGGTGGCGGTGCTGTGGAACGTGGCCGTGCTCTACGTCACGCTGGGCTTTCGCCAGTTCAGCCACCATTTCACCGACATCCGCGACGCGCTCGACGCTGGCGACGAAGTCCTGGCCCGTCAACTGCTGGCCGACTGGCAGCGCGTCGACGCCAGTGAGCTGCCGCGCAGCGAGATCGTGCGCCACGTGATCGAGTATTCGGTGCTGGCCGCGCACCGCCATGTGTTCGGCGTGTTGTGCTGGTATTCGGTGCTGGCCGCTTTTGGCCTGGGCCCGGCGGGCGCGGTGTTCTACCGTCTGGCCGAGTTCGCTTCGCGTTACTGGCAACACAAGAACGCGCTGGACCAGCAGCCCGCCAGCGCTGCCTTGCAGCGCGCCGCGAGCAGCGCCTGGACGGTGATCGACTGGTTGCCCGCGCGCATCACTGCGCTCGGCTTCGCGGTGATGGGCAGCTTCGAGGATGCCATCGACAGCTGGCGCAACTATGCGCAGCGTTTCCCAAATGACAACGACGGCGTGATCCTCGCGGCCACCTCGGGCGCCTTGAACGTGCGGCTCGGCGGCGAGGCGCTGAAGGCGGTGTTCGCGCCCACCAGTGCCCAGACCTTCGAGGCCGACGTGGTGCAGCAGGACACCGAGTCCACGCCGGGCCGCGACCCCGAACTCGGCCACCTGCGCAGCGTCGTCGGCCTGGTCTGGCGCACGGTGGTGATGTGGATGGGCTTGCTGGCCCTGCTCACGCTGGCGCGGCTGCTGGGCTGAGCGCGGCGTTGCCATGATCACGCCATCGCCTTTCTGGAGCCCGGTCGTCCACGGCCTGGTGCCCTATGTGCCGGGCGAACAACCCCGGCTGGCCAATCTGGTCAAGCTCAACACCAACGAAAACCCGTACCCGCCGTCGCCCCGCGTGGTGGCGGCGATCCAGGCCGCGGCACAGCAGGGGTTGCAGCTGTACCCTGACCCGGAATCGACGCTGCTGCGGCAAGCGGTGGCACGCCACCATGGTCTCGACGCTTCCCAGGTGTTCGTCGGCAACGGCTCCGACGAAGTGCTCGCCCACGCGTTTTATGCGTTCTTCCAGCAACGTGGCGCGCCGCTCTTGCTGCCGGACGTCACGTACAGCTTCTACCAGGTGTATTGCGGGCTCTACGGCATCCCCATGCAGGTGCTGCCGCTGGACGCTGGCCTGCGCATCGACGTGGCCGGTTTCGCGCAGCCGGCAGGCCAGGAGGTGGCCGGCGTGGTGGTGGCCAATCCGAACGCGCCCACCGGCATCGGCCTGCCGCTGGCGCAGATCGAACAGTTGCTGCAGTTGCACCCGCAGCGCGTGGTGCTGGTGGACGAGGCTTATGTCGATTTCGGCGGCGAGAGCGCTGTGGCGCTGGTGCCGCGTTACCCGAACTTGCTGGTGGTGCACACCTTGTCGAAGTCGCGTGCGGTGGCGGGCTTGCGTGTCGGTGTGGCGTTCGGTCAACAGCCGTTGATCGAAGCGCTCACACGGGTGAAGAACAGCTTCAATTCCTATCCGCTCGACCGGCTGGCGCAGGCCGGGGCCATGGCGGCTTATGAAGATGTCGCCTATTTCGAAGAGAAGCGTGCCGCCGTGATGCACAGCCGCGAAGGCCTGACGCTGCAGCTGGAGGACCTGGGCTTCGAGGTGTTGCCGTCGCAGGCCAACTTCGTGTTCGCCCGCCATCCGGGCTTCGATGCCGCCGATCTGGCGGCGCGGCTGCGGGAGCGCGGCGTGCTGGTGCGGTATTTCCGCCAGGCCCGCATCGCGCAGTACCTGCGCATCACCGTCGGCACGCCGCAGCAGTGCGACGTGTTGTTGACCACACTGGCCGACTTGCTGCGCTGAGGCGCCTGATAACCGCCTGAAAAGCAAGCGACGCGGCCCGGGCTCAACTCAGTACCGCGGTCCTTCGCTGAGCTCGGCGAACAGGTCGCCATAGATCTTGTAGCGCCGCGTGTTGATGCGCTCCGGCCCATCGCCACCCACCGCCGCCATCACGCCGCAGCCCGGCTCATGCAGGTGCGTGCAGTTGTAGAACTTGCAGCCCGTGATGTGCCGCTTGATGTCGGGCATGAAGTCGGCCAGGTGCCGCGCGTCGATGTGGTGCAGGCCGAACTCCTGGAAGCCCGGCGAGTCGATGATTGCGGTGTTGGCCGCCTTGTCGACCCAGTACAGCGTGGTGCTGGTGGTGGTGTGTTTGCCGGTGTTCAGCGCCTGCGACAACTCACCGGTCACCACCAGTGCGCCCGGAATCAATTGGTTGATCAAGGTGCTTTTACCGGCACCCGAGGGGCCGAGCACCAGCGTGGTCCTGCCGGCCAACTGCTCTGCAATTTCGGCCGGGCCCACGCCACCTGACTTGAGCGACAGGGCCAGCATCTGGTAGCCCATGTCGCGGTACGGCGCGAGCCAGCCCCAGGCGCGGGTGAAGGGCTCGCCCAGGTCGCTCTTGTTGAGCGCGATCAGCGGCTTGATGCCCTCGGCTTCGGCGGCGATCAGCGCGCGCGAGAGCTGTGTTTCGGAGAATTCGGGCTCGGCCGCGATCAGGATCAGCACCAGGTCGAGGTTGGCCGCGAACGACTTGGTGCGGATCTCGTCCTGGCGGTAGAACAGGTTGCGCCGCGGCTGCAATTTTTCGATCGTGCCATCGTCGCCCTGGCCCTGTGCCGCGGCCAGCCACAACACGTGGTCGCCGACCACGGCGGTGCTTTTCTTGCCGCGCGGATGGCAGATGCGGCGCGTGCCGTCGGGCGATTCCACCACGCAATGCCGGCCGTGGGTGGCCACCACCAGGCCGGAGGCGAGGGCAGGGCGCGCGCTCAAGCCCGGCCCTTGGCAGCCAGGTCGACCGCCTTAAACAAGCAGGCCATCCACCAGTGCAGCGCACTCGAAATCGGTGACCGATACGCCGCCCACGTCGTGGGTGTTGAAGCGCACCACGCAGCGGTTGTAGAACACCGCCAGCTCGGGGTGGTGGTCGTGCGAATTGGCAATGAAGGCCACCGCGTTGACGAATGAAATCGTCTCGTAATAGTTGGCGAAGGCATAACTTTTTTCGATGGCCACTTCGGCCCCGTCGCCGTGGATCTTCCAGCCTTCGGTCTTGGCCAGATGGGTCACGAGTTCGGTCGCGCTCAGGGCCCGCCGTTTGGTCTGCGACCAGTCTTTTTTCTTGAGAACGCTGTTCACTGGGGTACCTCCTGCTGCTCGGTGATGCGCCGCACT
>JAQGMQ010000376.1 GCA_028292305.1 Rhodoferax sp. | reverse complement strand
CATGCGCACTGGCGGCCGTGGCCGCAGGCGCAATGGCCCAGGACCAGGTCGTGAACCTGTATTCGGCCCGCCACTACCAGACCGACGAAGCCCTGTATTCCAACTTCACCAAGGCCACCGGCATCCGCATCAACCGCGTCGACGCCGACGATGCCGGCATTCTCGCCCGCCTGAAGGCCGAGGGCAGCGCCTCACCGGCCGATGTGATCCTGCTGGTCGACGCGGCCCGGCTGTACAGCGGCGAAAAGGCCGGCCTGTTCCAGCCGATCCATTCCAAATTGCTGGAAGACGTGATCCCCATGAACCTGCGCGCCAAGCCCGCGGCCGACGGTGGCATCGCCTGGTTCGGCTACTCGACCCGGGCCCGCATCGTGGTGTTCGACAAGGACCGCGTGAAGAAGACCGACGTCGACACCTATGAGAAGCTCGCCGACCCGGTGAACAAGGGCAAGCTGTGCATCCGCTCGGGCTCGCACCCGTACAACCTGAGCCTGTTCGGGGCGGTCACCGAACACATGGGCGAGGTCAAGGCCGAGCAATGGCTCAAGGGCCTGGTGGCCAACATGGCGCGCGACCCGAAAGGCGCCGACACCGACCAGATCAAGGCTGTGGCCTCGGGCGAATGCGGCATCGCCGTCACCAATTCGTATTACCTTGCGCGGATGATGCGGTCGGCCAACGCGCAGGACAAGGCAGTCGCCGAGAAGGTGGGCGTGGTGTTTCCGAACCAGGATTCATGGGGCACGCACCTCAACATCGCGGGTGGCGCGGTGGCCCGGTATGCCAAGAATCCCGGCAATGCGATGAAGCTGATGGAGTATCTGGCGAGCCCGGAGGCGCAGAATTATTTTGCCAACGGCAACAACGAGTGGCCTACGGCGAAGGGCGTGCAGGTGCCGAATCCGGCGTTGCAGGCGATGACGGGTGGGTCGTTCAAGAGCGAGACGATTCCGATCAGCGCGATTGGGGCGAATCAGACGAAGGTGCAGCAGATGCTGGATCGGGTGGGGTTCAGGTAAGGGGTTGTTGGGGCGTGTGCCGTCTGGATGAGCTCGTCGAAGCTGCTCTTCCCCGTTCGTTCCGAGCTTGTCCAAGGGCCTGGTTCGGTCGTCATGTGTGGTTGATTTGTCAACGTTGGTTAACGTCCCGTTACTCCGATTCGACCCTCACCCCAGCCCTCTCCCGCACGCAGCAGAGGGGACAAGACAGCGCCGCCCCCCGCCACGGCAGTTGGATGTTCGGCTGTCGCCGAGCGCAGCGATGGCGGTAGCGCCCGAGCGCGCGGTCCCAGGCTGCGGGTTGCCGCCGGGCGACTCCCTGCCAGCGTCTGGTCAACGCCAACCGAAAACTTCCAACAACCTCAACCCAAACCTCCCCACCCCACGCCGCTATAGTTCATCACCACCCAATTCAGCCCTCAGGAACCCAACCCCATGAAAACCAAAGCCGCCGTCGCCTGGAAATCTGGCGCCCCGCTCACCATTGAAACTGTCGACCTCGAAGGCCCGAAATTCGGCGAAGTGCTGGTCGAGATCAAGGCCACGGGCATCTGCCACACCGACTACTACACGCTCTCCGGCGCCGACCCTGAAGGCATCTTCCCGGCGATCCTCGGCCATGAAGGCGCGGGCATCGTGGTCGACGCGGGGCCGGGCGTGACGACGCTCAAGAAGGGCGACCACGTGATCCCGCTCTACACGCCGGAGTGCCGCCACTGCAAGTTCTGCCTGAGCCGCAAGACGAATCTGTGTCAGCTCATCCGCGGCACCCAGGGCAAGGGCCTGATGCCCGACGCCACCAGCCGCTTCAGCCTGGACGGCAAGCCGATCTTCCACTACATGGGCACGTCCACCTTCAGCAACTACACCGTCGCGCCCGAGATTTCGCTGGCCAAGATCCGCGAAGACGCGCCTTTCGACAAGGTCTGCTACATCGGCTGCGGCGTGACCACCGGCATTGGCGCGGTGATCTTCACGGCCAAGGTGGAAGCCGGCGCGAACGTGGTGGTGTTCGGTCTGGGCGGCATCGGTTTGAACGTGATCCAGGGCGCGAAGATGGTCGGCGCCGACAAGATCATCGGGGTCGACCTGAACCCCGAGCGCGAGGCCATGGCGCGCAAATTCGGCATGACGCACTTCATCAACCCGAAGGACACCGAGAACGTGGTCGACGCGATCGTGCAGTTGACCGACGGCGGCGCCGACTACAGCTTCGAGTGCATCGGCAACACCAAGGTGATGCGGCAGGCGCTCGAGTGCACCCACAAGGGCTGGGGCCGCAGCATCATCATCGGCGTGGCCGAGGCCGGTGCCGAGATCAGCACGCGGCCGTTCCAGCTGGTCACCGGCCGCAAGTGGGAAGGCTCGGCCTTCGGTGGCGCGCGCGGCCGCACCGATGTCCCGAAGATCGTCGACTGGTACATGGAAGGCAAGATCAACATCGACGACCTGATCACCCACACCATGCCGCTCGAAGACATCAACAAGGGCTTCGACCTGATGAAGCGCGGCGAGTCGATCCGCGGCGTGGTGCTCTACTAGGCAAGGTTGTAAATGTCTGATGACTTGAAGTTGCTATCCGAGCACCGCTGCTTCGGCGGTGTGCAGCGGTTCTACGAACACGCGTCGCGCGAGATCGGCTTGCCGATGCGGTTCTCGGTGTTCCTGCCGCCGCAGGCCGAAGGTGGCACGGTGCCAGGGCTGATGTACCTGGCCGGGCTGACCTGCAATGAGGAAACCTTCATGACCAAGGCCGGCGCGCAGCGGCTCGCAGCCGACCTGGGCATGGCGCTGATCGCACCCGACACCAGCCCGCGCGGCGCAAACGTGGCCGGTGAATCTGCCAGCTGGGACTTCGGCGTGGGCGCGGGTTTTTATCTGGACGCCACCGAGGCGCCATGGGCCAGCCATTGGCGCATGGAAAGTTATCTGGTGAAGGAACTGCTGCCGCTGTTGGCCGCGCGGTTGCCCATCGACATCACGCGCCTGGGCCTGTTCGGTCATTCGATGGGTGGGCACGGCGCGCTGACGCTGGCGCTGCGGCATCCTGGCGTGTTCAAGTCGGTGTCGGCCCTGGCGCCGATCTGTGCGCCCACGCAATGCCCCTGGGGCGAAAAAGCCTTCACCGGCTACCTGGGTGCCGACCGCAGCCGCTGGATCGAACATGACGCAACCCAGCTGATGCAGCACCAGCCCGTGGCGCCCTACCCGGCCGGCATCCTGATCGACCAGGGCCTGGCCGACAAATTTCTCGCCGAGCAGCTGCATCCCGATTTGTTCGAAGCCGCCTGTGCCGGTCTGGGCCAGCCGCTCACCTTGCGCCGTCACGCGGGTTATGACCATGGCTACTACTTCATCCAGAGTTTCATGGCCGACCACCTGCGCCACCACGAGGCGGCACTGACGGACATCATCGTTCGCTGAATTTTGGCTCTCGCCCCCCAAAACGCCCGCCAAAGCGCCCGACACCGCAAAACACAACACGGAGATGACCAGTGAGTGCGTTCGTCGACAGCCTGCATGAGGTCTTCGCCGGCCTGGGCCGTATCCAGGCCAAACGCATGTTTGGCGGCCACGGCATCTACCATGAGGGCCGCATGATCGCGCTGATCGCCCAGGACACGCTCTACCTCAAGGCCGATGCCGAGAGCGCTGGTTTTTTCGATGCGCTCGGTCTGCCTGCGTTCACGTACCAGCGCGCCGGCAAGACGGCCAGCCTCAGCTACCGGCAGGCGCCGGTGGACGTGTTCGAAGACCGGGCCACCGCTACTTTGTGGGGCCGCCGGGCGTTTGAAGCGGCCCTGCGGTCGGGCACGCCGCCGAAGGCCCGAGCCGCGACCAAAAAACCATCTGCGCGCAAGGCTGCAACGAAACACAGCAAGCGTTGACCGCGCCGCGGCCAGATGGGCGTAAAACGCCTAGTCGCGCTTCTCTAAAGATGCGTTGCCGACCCTTAACGCTACCTTAAGGCCCGCCGCATTCTCACAATGCCGGCATGTCCCGGTCACTGCCCCCCACTGCGCCCTCTGCTCCCGCCCCGGCACCAGGGCGTTTCGCATTCCTGCGCACCCGCGGCACACCGCTCGGACTGCTGCTCGCGGCCAGCGTGTGGATCGCCACCGTCTGCAACCTCCCGCTGTGGCGCGAACTCGCGCAGATGCCCGAGCTGCACGGCGCACGCGGCCTGTGGTTCGGCATCTCTTGCGTGCTGATGATCACCGGCGCCACCGCCGCCCTGCTCGGCCTGTTCGCCTGGCGCTGGACGCTCAAGCCCGTGATCACGCTGTTCCTGATCTCGGCGGCGGCGGGCGCCTATTTCATGCTGTCCTACGGCGTGGTGATCGACCCGACCATGATGGTCAACGCTCTGCAGACCGACATGCACGAGACCCGCGATCTGCTGAGCTGGAAGATGCTGGGCGCCCTCCTGCTGTTCGGCGGCCTGCCGGCCTGGTGGGTCTGGCGTCAACCGCTGCAGACCGCGCCGGTGCTGCGCCAGTTGGGGCGCAACCTGCTCACGTTCGTCGTGGGCCTGGCGGTGCTGGTGGGCGCCGGTTTTTCGATCTTTCAGCCGCTGTCGTCGCTGATGCGCAACCACACGCAGGTGCGCTACCTGGTCAATCCGCTGAACTCGTTCTATGCGCTGGGTCGCGTGGCCGCCAAGCCGTTCGGCCGCGACGAGAGCAAGATCCTGCCGATCGGCGAAGACGCGCACCTCGTCACCCCCGCCGTGGCCAGTGCCGCCGCAAAGCCGCCGCTGTTGCTGCTGGTGCTGGGCGAGACCGGCCGGGCCGGTAACTTCGCGCTGAACGGCTACGGCCGGCCCACCACGCCCGAGCTGGCAGGTGAGCAGATCGTGAGTTTCCGCAATGCGTGGTCCTGCGGCACCAACACCGCCGCATCGGTGCCCTGCATGTTCTCGCACCTGGGCAAGACCGCCTTCGAGGACCGCAAGGCCAACTACGAAGGCCTGCTCGATGTGGTGCAGCGCAGCGGCATGGCGGTGCTGTGGATCGACAACCAGTCTGGCTGCAAGGGCACCTGCGACCGCGTGCCGAACGCCAGCACCACGCAGCTGCAGGTGTCCGGCCTGTGCAGCGACGGTGAATGTTTCGACGAGATTCTGCTGAAGGACCTGGACGCGCGCGTCAAAGCCCTGCCCTCAGAACGCCGTGCCAAAGGCGTCGTGGTGGTGCTGCACCAGATGGGCGGCCATGGCCCGTCGTATTACAAACGCGTGCCGGCGGCCTACAAGAAGTTCATGCCCGAATGCACCAGCAACGCGCTGCAGGATTGTTCGTCGGAGCAGTTGGTGAATTCTTACGACAACACCATTCGCTACACCGACCATGTGCTCACCGCCGCCATCGGCTGGCTGAAGACGCAGGAGAACACCAGCGCGCCGGCGATGATGTACGTGGCCGACCACGGCGAGTCGCTCGGCGAAAACAACATCTACCTGCACGGCATGCCCTACAACATCGCGCCCGACGTGCAGAAACACGTGCCGTGGATCACCTGGATGTCGCCCGCGTTCGAGCAGCGCAACCACATCGACAGCGCCTGCCTGCGCCAGCGCGCCGACGAACGCCTGACACACGACAACTACTTTCATTCGGTGCTGGGCCTGCTCGGCGTGCAAACCAGTGTCTACAAGCCCGCGCTCGACCTGTTCCGCCCCTGCGCCGCGCAGCGCGTGGCGACCGTCGCCGACGCCGCCTTAAAACAGTGAACCCTGGCCGCGCAGGCTGGCCGGGCGGAACAGCGCCACCGTGGATTCACGGCGCTGCAGGTTCATGCCCAGGCGCGCACAGGCTTTCTCGAACCGCTGTTTGATGAGGTCGGCCCAAAGCCCGCTGCCCTTCATGCGCGTGGCGAAATTCGCGTCGTAGTCCTTGCCGTTCTGCCGCTGTTCGTCGGTGAGGCCATGCAGGTCGTGCACCCGGGCCATGATGCGATCGGCCCGCTGCGGGTAATGCAGCTCGAGCCACTGCCGGAACAGCGGGCTCACTTCCCAAGGCAAACGCAGCACGGTGTAGAAGGCCGACCGGGCGCCGGCGTCGTAGGCCGCTGCCAGTACCTGCTCCATGTCGTCGTTGATGAACGGAATCTGCGGCGCCACGCTCACCCCCACCGGAATGCCGGCTTCGGTCAGCGTGCGGATGGTGCGCAGCCGCCGGTGCGGGGCAGCGGCGCGCGGCTCCAGCTTGCGTGCCAGGGCGCCATCGAGCGTGGTCACCGTCACATAGACCGCCGCCAGGCCCTGCGCAGCCATCGGCGCCAGCAAGTCGATGTCGCGCTCCACCCCGCTGCCTTTGGTGACGATCGACAGCGGATGGCCGCAGCGCGACAACACTTCGAGCGCGGCGCGGGTGATGCCAAGCTCGCGCTCCACGGGCTGGTAGGCGTCGGTCACGGTGCCGATGGCGATCATGCGCGGCACGTAGCGCGGCGCCAGCAGATCACGCGTCAGCACCTCGGCCAGGTTGCGCTTGGCGATCAGCCGCGTTTCGAAGTCAAGACCTGGTGACAAGTTCAGATAGCTGTGCGTGGGCCGGGCGTAGCAGTAGATGCAGCCGTGTTCGCAACCGCGATAGGGGTTGAGGCCGTAGTCGAAGGGAATGTCGGGCGAGCTGTTTTGCGTGATGGCGCTTTTGGCGTCTTCGAAGCGGACTTCGGTGGCTGGCGCACCGGCCTCGGCCGCACCCTCTTCCAGCGTGCCCCAGCCATCGTCGAATGCGCCGCGCAAATCGCGCTCGAACCGGTGGGCCAGGCGTGTGGCCGCACCACGGCCCTTGATCGACTGAAGAGGGATGTGCACTTCGTCCATTTTTGATACTGTATTTAATTACAGTATCGCCACAAAATTGGCGAGCGTCAAGGCGCGCCTTCGCTGGGGGCAGCGTGTGATGCAGCGTCTGTAAAGATGCCATTCGTCACTTATGGAATACGATTAATTCGCATTTAATCGCGACTTTCTCCTATCCGCTGCCTACCCGCCCGCTGCCCCTATCCCCATGTTGATTCCGTTTTTGATCATGCTGCGCGAAGGCATCGAAGCCGCGCTCATCGTCGGCATCGTCGCCGGCTACCTGCGCCAAAGCGGGCGCGGCGCGTGGATGCCCGTGGTCTGGACCGGCGTGTTCCTGGCCGTGGCGCTGTCGCTGTTTGTCGGGGCCGGGCTGCAGTGGCTCAGTGCCGAATTTCCGCAGAAGCAGCAGGAGCTGTTTGAAGCCGCGGTTGGCCTGATCGCAGTGGTGGTGCTCACCGCCATGGTGTTCTGGATGCGGCAAGCCGCCATGTCCATCGGTGGCGCACTGCGTTCGTCGGTCGACAAGGCTTTCGCCGGCAACGACCGCCAGGGCCTGGCATTGGTCGGCATGGTGTTCTTCGCCGTGGCCCGCGAGGGGCTGGAGTCGGTGTTCTTCTTGCTGGCCGTGTTCCAGCAGAGCGATGGCGTCGGGGCGCCGCTGGGCGCGTTGCTCGGCATCGCCGTGGCCGCCGTGGTGGGCTGGGGCATCTACAGCGGCGGCCTGCGCATCAACCTGCGCCGCTTTTTCCGCTGGACCGGCATCTTCATCCTGTTCGTCGCCGCTGGCCTGCTGGCCAGTGCGCTGCGCGCGCTGCACGAAGCCGGCTGGTGGAACCAGCTGCAAGGCGTGGTGTTCGACATGAGCGACAGCCTGCCGATGGACAGCGTGCTCGGCTCGGTGCTGGCCGGCCTGTTCGGCTACCAGGCCGCGCCGGTGTGGGGCGAGGTGCTGGCTTATGTGGCGTTCCTGGTGCTGGGGCTGTTCGCTTTCCTGCGGCCGGCCAGCGGGCCACGCATCGTGATGGCGCCGCGCAGCAACGCCTGATTCTTGCGAACCTCGTCGCCCGACGGTTCGCCTGCACTCTCTTCATTTCAAGCTCTCGATGTCAACACCTTCCTCAGACCTCAGCGCCGGCACCCGGCGTGGCATGCGGCTCGCCCTCGGCAGCTCGGTGCTGCTGGTCGCTGCCGGCCTCGTGGCCTTCGCCATGGCGTCACGCGCAGCCCGGCATGCAGCGCCCTCAGCCACCGCCGACACGGTCACCGTCACGGTGCGCGATGGCGCCTGCGACCCGGCCGAGCTGAGCGTGCCCGCGGGACGCAGCGTGTTCCGCATCGTCAACGCGTCGAGCCGCGCGGTCGAGTGGGAAATTCTGGACGGCGTGATGGTGCTGGAGGAGCGCGAGAACATCGCCCCCGGGCTGACGCAGACCCTCACGGCCAAGCTGTCGCCGGGCACGTTCCAGATCACCTGCGGCCTGCTCAGCAACCCGCGTGGCAA
The DNA here is from genome assembly GCA_028292305.1 of Rhodoferax sp. Lineage (GTDB taxonomy): Bacteria > Pseudomonadota > Gammaproteobacteria > Burkholderiales > Burkholderiaceae_C > Rhodoferax_B. The sequence continues at coordinate 5,790 of JAQGMQ010000376.1, read as the reverse complement.
GCTGACCGTGCTGCCCTCGGCCGCATCGGCGCAGGAGGCGGCCCGCCCTCCAGTGACCAGCTTCCTCGGGCCGCTGGCCGAGTACCGCGTCTACGCTGTGCTCGAAGCCGGCAGCCTGGTGCAGAACACGCGGGCACTGGCAGACGCGATCACGTCCGGCGACCTGGCCCAGGCGCGCAGCTTGTACGGCCCGGCGCACCAGGCTTATGAACACCTGGCCCCGGCGGCGCAAATGTTTGCCGACCTCGACACCCGCATCAACGCCCGTGCCACCTACTTCGCGCAACGCGAGGCCGACCCGGCGTTTGGCGGCTTCCAGCGCATCGCCTACGGCATGGGGTCGAACAGCCTGCAAGGCCTGGCGCCTGTGGCGGCCCAGCTGCTGACCGACGTGCAGGAGCTGCAGGAACGGCTGCGCGGCCTGCAACTGGCGCCCGATCGCCTGGCCGCCGCGGCGTCGCGGTCGATGCAGAAGCTCGCGGGCGCGGGCCCGAGCAGTGCCGGCTTTGAAGACCTGGCCAGCCAGCTTGCGGGCGTGCAGAAGATCGTCGACGTGCTGCGCCCGCTGTTGGCGCGGGCCAGGCCCGAACTGCTGACCCGGCTCGACGCCGACTTTGCCGCACTGTCGCCTGCACCGCCAGCCCCGCCTGCCCCGCAAGCCACCCTGGCCGCGCCGCTGCAGGCACTGGCGCAGGACATCGCCCAGATCAATCCCGCATTGGGGCTCGAATGAACATGCACCGCAAAGACACAGAACACGCCACCGCCGAAGCACCGTCACTGCCACGTCGTCAGTGGTTGACCCAGCTCGCTGGCGTCGGTGTGGCCGGCCTGGCGCTGGGCAGTGGCCGCGTGGCCCAGGCCGCCACTGCGCCGTCCGCCGAAGCGCCGCAGGTCGCCGACGCGCCGCGCAGCGACCAGACGCAAAACCGCCAGCCCTTCTTCGGCGCGCACCAGTCGGGCATCGTCACGCCGCGCCCGGCGGCCGGCCTGGTGGCCAGCTTCGACGTGCTCGCCGACAACCGCGCCGAACTGCGCCGCCTGTTCGTCACGCTGACCGAACGCATCGCCTTCCTGACGCAGGGCGGTGCCCAGCCCGACCTCGATCCACGCCTGCCACCGGCGGGCTCGGGCATCCTCGGGCCGGTGGTGTCGCCCGACAACCTGACGGTGACGGTGTCGGTCGGCGATGCGCTGTTCGACGAACGCTTCGGCCTGGCCCACGCGAAGCCGGCACGCCTGCAGCCGATGACCGGCTTCAAGAACGATGCGCTGGATGAAGAGCTGTGCCACGGCGATATATCGCTGCAGTTTTGCGCCAACACGCCCGACACCAACATCCATGCGCTGCGCGACATCGTGAAGAACCTGCCCGACCTGCTGGTACTGCGCTGGAAGCAGGAAGGCAGCGTGCCGCCGGTGGCCGCGCAGCCCGGCAAGCCACCGCAAAGCGCGCGCAACTTCCTGGGCTTCCGCGATGGCTCGGCCAACCCCGATTCGGCCGATGCAGCACTGATGAACCGCATCGTCTGGGTCCAGCCCGGCACCGCCGACGAGCCCGCCTGGGCGGCCCACGGCAGCTACCAGGCGGTGCGCATCATCCGCAACTTCGTCGAGCGCTGGGACCGCACGCCGCTGCAGGAACAGGAAGCCATCATGGGCCGGCACAAGGCCACTGGCGCGCCGCTGGACAGCGCCGGAAGCCATGCCGGTGAACACGACCTGCCCGACTACGCCAACGATAGTGAAGGCGCCCGCATCGGCCTGCAGGCCCATATCCGCCTGGCCAACCCGCGCACGCCCGGCTCGGAGACGAGCCTCATCCTGCGCCGGCCGTTCAACTATTCCAACGGCGTGAGCAAGTCGGGTCAGCTGGAGATGGGCCTGCTGTTCATCGCCTACCAGGCCGACCTGGAGGCCGGCTTCATCACCGTGCAAAAACGCCTGAACAACGAGCCGCTGGAGGAATACATCAAGCCGATCGGCGGCGGCTATTTCTTCACGCTGCCCGGCATTTCAACGGCTGGTGACTTCCTGGGCCGCAGCCTGCTCGAAGCCGCCGGCGCCTGAACCTTTCAACCACAACAGAGAAAGAATCGCATGACAACCTCCTTCAAATTCCTCCGCAGCACGCTGGCCAGCGCCATGGTCGCCAGCGCCTTCATGGCCCAGGCCAGTGCCGCCACGGCGCCGCTGGACCTGGTCGCGCCCTTGTCCGACTACAAGATCTACGTGGCCGAAAACCTGCAGACGCTGGTCACCGACACCCGCGCCTTCACCGAAGCCCTGAAGGCCGGCGACCTGGCCCTGGCCAGGAAGTTGTTCGGCCCGACGCGCATGGCCTACGAGCGCATCGAGCCCGTGGCCGAGCTGTTCGACGACCTCGACAAGTCCATCGACTCGCGTGCCGACGACCATGAGAAGAAGGAAAAGAGCGCCGACTTCACCGGCTTCCACCGCATCGAATACAGCCTCTTTGCACAAAACACCGCCAAGGGCCTGGCGCCTCTGGCCGACAAGCTGATGGCCGACGTGAACGAACTGCAAAAACGCGTGCAGGGCCTCACCTTCCCGCCCGAAAAAGTGGTGGGCGGCGCGGCTACGCTGATGGAGGAAGTGGCCCGCACCAAGATCTCCGGCGAAGAAGACCGCTACAGCCACACCGACCTGTATGACTTCCAGGCCAACTTCGAAGGCGCCAAGAAGATCGTCGACCTGCTCAACCCGATCGTCGTCAAGGACAACAAGGCCTTCGTCGACAAGACCAATGCGAACTTCGCCACCGTGCTGGCCACGCTGGCCAAGTACAAGACCGCCGACGGCGGCTTCGAGACCTATGCCAAGCTGACGGCGCGCGACCGCAAGCTGCTGTCCGGCAAGGTCAACACGCTGGCCGAAGATCTGTCGAAACTGCGCGGCATGCTCGGCCTGAACTGAGCGGCCAGCCGGCGCGAAAAATCAACCCAGCAGGGCCGTGCCCCAGGGGTTGTCGATCATCACCAGCCAGTGGCCCGCGGGCTGGCGGCGGAACACGTCGGTGGTGCGGCCGCTGAGCGTAAAGGCCTGGCCATCGGCACCGGTGCCCTGCAGCGTCCAGGCCGACATGTGCAACGCCAGGTCGCCGGTGGTGATGATGTCGCGTGCGCTGACTTCGAACACCGGCCGCCAGCCCACATAGGTTTCGAAGAAGCCACGGATCGCCTCCGGCCCCTTGAGCGGCATGCCCGGCTGGGCGATCAACGTGGCCTCGGGCTCGAAGAAAGCCACGGCGGCGTCGATGTCGCCGCGGGTGCGCGCATCGACCAGAGCGGTGATGAGTTCAAGTGGCGTGCTGGCCTGAACGGTGTGGGGCATGGCTTCCTTCTGTTTGGTTGGTGAGGGCTGATTCTGCCCTCAAGCTGTTCAACCCATCAGCATCTGCATGCTGCGTTCGTAGTCCGCGGTCAGCAACTCGAACACTTCCAGCACCCCTTCACTCGCCGCGGCAAGCTGCTCGACAGCGGCTCCACTCTGGCCCAGGCCGGCGGTGGCCTCGAGCATGGTCTTCCAGTGGGCGCTGCCCGAGGCGAGCGATGCGCGGATGCCGGTCGACGTCAGCGGGATGTCGTTCAGATAGTTCAACGCCTGGTCGAATGCGGCCCGCGCCTCCAGCATGCCGGCCTTGTTGCGCGCGGCCACACCGCCACCCGCCCCCATGGCGCTCAGCAGCGCGAACTTGGCGTAACGCTGCGACAACATGCGCTGGCGCGCCACCACGTTGAGCACATGCAGCGGCGGCGCGGCACCGGCGTGTTCCAGGTCGTTGGTCAGGCGTTCGGCGTCACTCAGCAGCCGCTCGGCCAGGCTGTCGAGCGCCATCAGCTGGCGCGCGTCCGGCCCGCCTTTAGCCTCCAGCCCCGCCTTGAGTTCGCCCCAGCCCTTCGCCACTGCGCCCAGCAGGTCGCCGAAGCTGGGTTTTGACAGACTCTTGTCCAGCCCGGTGATATTGGCGTCGATGCGTTGCACCGAATCCGCGAGCAGGGTCTGCACCTGCAGACTTGCGCCCGCCAGGTGCAGCAGCTGCAGCTTGATGAGCCGCTGCGACAACATGCGCAACTGGCCCGCGCGGTTGACCGCATCGGCGAAGCGCGCCGAATGGATGATGTGCTGCGACACCTGGCCCAGGCGCTGGTTGCTGTGCATGGAGGCGGTGCGCAGGATCTGGAACGCGTCGCCGTCGGACAGCTGGCGCGCGTGCATGAGGATGCCCTTGGCGCGGTCGACCATCTTGCGTTCTTCGAAGCGGCTGGTCAGATCGGCCAGCTGCGCCTGCAGCGTGCGCTCGCGCTTGAAGCGGGCCTGGGCCATATGGATGAGCGGGCGCAACCGGTTCAGCCCGTAGCCGTTCACCACGTAGGCGTGGATGCCCGATTCGGCCGCGCGGGTGATGTGCTCCACGCCCGCATCGTTGGTGAACACGATCACCGGGCAGGCCGCGGTATCGGCGATGGCCTGCGTGGTCTTGAACAGCCCGTCGCCCGGCAGCGGGTCGAGGCATATCACCACATCTGGTGCATGGCGCACCACGTCCTGCACCAATTTGCTGCGATCAGCGCTCGGGCCGAGCACGCGGACACCAGCCGCTTCCAGATCGGCCAACAGGGGATGCAGGCCTTTTGTTTCGTTCAGACCGTTCAGGTCAACCAGTGCGGAAATCATGGGTCGTGGGGTGTTCTTCAGAAGGGAAACCAGGTTGCCGGCCAGGCCATGACGCAATTCGCGCACCATGCGGCGCGGCTGGGTCCGGGTGACCGTGGGCCGGGGTGCGATGCCATGGCATGGCTTTTGCTGCACTGCACACAGGGCGCAACGACGCGTCCGGTCTTTGCCCCAGCACCGCGGGCCAGCGCATGACGAAGTGCGCAAATGGTGTGCCTCACCTCCGGTTCAACGCCGGTCACCTGAATTTCAGGGAGAGCATCATGAATTCGATCGTCCCACCCCGTTTTCCATCCAAGGCCTCGGCACCCCATGCCGGCCGTGCCATGCCCCGCGTGGCGTGCGCAACCCCCCATCCCCGCATCGGCTGACGCCAACCGCGCCCAGCACCACCGGAGCCGCCATGTTGTTTGCTTCCCCAACCGTCCATGCCACCGGCCAGAAGGCCACGCGCATCGACATGTTCAGTTTCTCCACACCGCAGATGCGGGCCTTCCACGTCACGTGGCTGGCCTTCTTCGTGTGCTTCTTCGCCTGGTTCGCCGCGGCGCCGCTGATGCCGCTGATCCGCGTGGAGTTCGGCCTCACCAAGGACCAGATCGCCAACATCAACATCGCCTCGGTGGCGGTGACGATCCTGGTGCGGCTGATCATCGGCCCGCTGTGCGACAAATACGGCCCGCGGCGCACTTACACCTGGCTGCTGCTGGTGGGCGCGCTGCCGGTGTTCGGTCTGGCCTTTGCCAAGTCGTATGAAGTGTTCCTGTTCTTCCGCCTGTGCATCGGCGCGATCGGCGCCTCGTTCGTGATCACGCAGTACCACACCAGCGTGATGTTCGCGCCCAATGTGGTGGGCACGGCCAACGCCACGGTGGGCGGCTGGGGCAATGCCGGCGGCGGCGCGGCGCAGAGCCTGATGCCGCTGGTGGTGGCGGCGGTGGTGAGCCTGGGCGTGGAGCAGGCCTTCGGCTGGCGCGTGGCGATGTTCGTGCCGGGCGTGGCCATGGTGATCATGGCCTTCGTTTATGCACGCTACACACAGGACACGCCGCAGGGCGACGTCATCGACCTGCGCGCTGCGGGCATCGTCGT